>CADDYW010000010.1 GCA_902810745.1 Chloroflexota bacterium
GCCGAGTCCCACCCCGCGCGCCGCGCCCACCACGCCGCCAACCGCGACGGCCACCGCATCGCCGGTTCCAGCGACCCCGACCATTGCTCCGCCGACGCCAACCAGTCCTCCGCCGACGGTCGTCGCGCCGCCAACCGCCAGCCCCGATCGGATTGTCGCGACCATCCGCGTTGGGTCGACGCCCACGGGTATCGCGGTGAATCCGGCGACGAATCGCATCTACGTCGCCAATAGCGCGAGCAGCACCCTGTCGGCGATCGATGGCCGCACCAATCGCGTCGTCGCCACGCTCGATGTGGGAACGACGCCCGTCGGCGTGGCGGTGAATCCCACGACCAACCGCGTCTACGTTGCCAACAGCAGGGCAAGCTCCCTCTCAGTGGTCGACGCGGCGAGGAATCGCATCGTCGCCACGATTCGCGTCGAAGATCATCCGGAGGCCGTCGCGGTGAACCCGACGACCAACCGGGTGTACGTAGCGAACGTCGAGGCGAACAGCGTCTCGGCGATCGACGGAGCGACCAATCGGGTTCTCGCGACGATCCCAGTCGGCGACAAGCCGGCGGCCCTGGCCATAGACCCGGCCAGCAACCGCGTCTACGTGACCAACGTGGACGACGGAAACGTGTCGGTGATCGACGGCAGGACGAACCAGGTGATCGCGACAGTGCCCGTCGGAGACCAGCCCGATGCCATCGCGATCGATCCGGAAACGGGCCGCGTCTACGTCGGAGATTACCTGGGAAGTAGCGTCACGGTGATCGACGGTGCAACCGACAAAGTGCTCGCGACAATTCCCGGCTTCGACGGGCCGTTTGGCATCGCGGTCAACCCGACGACGAAGCAGATCTACGTGGCGAATTACTCCGGAGGCAGTGTTTCGATCGTCGATGGGCTGCGCAATCGGGCCATCCTCGACGTGACCGACGTCGCGGGCGCGTACGGCGTGGCGGTCAATCCGACGACCAGCCGAATCTACGTCACCAGCAGCGCTCACAATGCGGTCGTGGTGATCCGAGGCTAGGTCTGCACCAGAGGTCCAGGCTGGTGGGCCCAGGAGGGATCGAACCTCCGACCAACCGCTTATGAGGCGGCCGCTCTACCATTGAGCTATGGGCCCGCGCGTCGAACGTGACGCGTGAAACGTAAAACGTAAGGTCGCCAGACCGTGCTTCGCGCGTGATGCGCCCGATGAATGGCCACTCCATGATAGCATGAATCGCCCGGTGCGTGGACGCGAGGACAACGCAGCTGACCGGCGTCGCCTCGGCTCCTGCTTGATTCTCCGTGAGGTTTATAATTGAAGGCGATTGCCGGTTCACCAGGAGGTCCTCATCCGTCGCTACGTCGTCGGTACGCGCGGCAGCGCACTTGCGCTGGCTCAGACCGAGAGGGTCATCGCCGCCCTGCGGCAGGCCCTTCCGGAAAACGAATACGTCGTCCAGACGATTAGGACGCTCGGCGACCGCGTCGTCGACGTCCCGCTCAGCCAGTTCGGCTCGACCGGCGTCTTCGTCAAGGAGATCGATCGCCTGCTTCTCGACGGTGCGATCGACCTGGCAGTCCACAGTCTGAAGGACGTTCCGCCGGAGGAGACGCCCGGCCTGGTCCTCGCCGCGTTCCCGGAGCGTGCCGATCCGCGCGATGCGCTGGTCTCGCGCGACGGCACGCGCTTCGTGGAGCTTCCAAGCGGTGCACGTGTCGGAACCAGCAGCATCCGTCGCCGGGCCCAGCTTCGCGCTCACCGTCCGGATCTTCGCTATCTCGACAACCTGCGTGGCAACGTCGATACCCGGCTGCGCAAGCTCGCCCAGGGCGATTACGACGCGATCGTGCTCGCCGCCGCCGGGCTGGAGCGCCTCGGCCGCGCGAACGAGATCAGCGACTACCTCCCGGTCGACCTCTGCCTGCCCGACGCGGGCCAGGGTATTCTCGCCGTTCAGGTGCGCGAGTCCGATGCCATCGCCCTCGAGCTCATCTCGCGCATCGACAACCCGATCGTGCGCGCCGAGGCGCTGGCCGAACGGGCAGTTCTGCGAGCATTTGGCGGCGGCTGCAAGGTACCGGTCGCGGCCTACGCCCATCACGACGGGTCGACGATCCATCTCGAAGCCCTGATCGCCGCGCCGGATGGCTCCCGCATCATCCGCGCGGGTCTCAGCGGCCCGGCCGATGCGCCGGAGGCGCTGGGCGCGGCGCTCTGGCGGCGGCTCGTGACGAATGGTGCCGAAGCGCTGCTCAACGAGGTATCCAGTGGCTGAAACCAGGACCGGCTGCGTTTACCTGGTCGGGAGCGGCCCGGGAGATCCGGGGCTGCTCACGCTGCGCGGGAAGGAATGTCTCGAACGCGCCGAGGTCGTCGTCTACGATCGCCTGATCGACCCATCGCTGCTTCGCTTCGCGTCGCCGAACGCCGAGCGCATCTTTGTCGGCAAGGAGGCCGAGCACCAGCTTCTCGGCCAGGACGAGATCAACCGGATTCTGATCAGCCGCGCTCGCGATGGGAAGACGGTGGTGCGCCTGAAGGGGGGCGATCCGTTCGTCTTCGGACGAGGCGGCGAGGAAGCCGAGGCGCTCGCCGACGCGGGAATCGCCTTCGAGGTCGTTCCCGGCGTAACCTCGGCCACGGCGGTGCCAGCTTACGCTGGCATCCCGGTGACTCACCGAGGCTTCGCCTCGTCTTTCGTGGTAGTCACGGGGCACGAAGACGCCGGGAAAGCCCGGACGCGCCTCGACTGGGCGCATCTCGCGGGCGAGTCCGGAACTCTCGTCTTCCTGATGGGGTTGTCGAACCTCGATCAGATCGCGAGTCGGCTGATCGAGCACGGGCGCGCGCCCGAGACGCCGGTCGCGGTGATTCAGCACGGAACCCGCCCGAACCAGCGGACGGTCCTGGGATCGCTCGCCGACGTCGCCGAGCGAGTGCGCGCCGCGAAGCTTGGACCGCCCGCGGTGATCGTCGTCGGCGAGGTAGCTACCCTTCGCCAGCGCCTTGCCTGGTACGATAACCGGCCGCTCTTCGGAAGGCGCGTGCTGATCACTCGGGCGCGCGAGCAGGCCGGGGCGCTGGCGGCTTTGCTCGCCGAGCGCGGTGCTATCCCGCTCGAGCTCCCGACGATTCGCCTCGAGCCGCCAACCGATTGGGCACCGGCCGACCGCGCGATCGCTCTGCTCGATCAGTACGCCTGGGCAATCTTCACCAGCGCCAACGGCGTCCGCTATTTCTTCGAGCGCCTCGCGCACCACGGATGCGACGTGCGGGCACTCAAGGGTGTCCGCCTCGGCGCGATCGGTCCCGCGACTGCTGCCGCTCTGTCGGCATTCCACCTCCGCGTCGAGTTCTGCCCGGCAGAGTATGTCGCCGAGGCAATCGTCGAAGGAATGAAGCAGTTCGATCTGAGGGACAAGCGCATACTCCTGCCGCGGGCGCAGGATGTTCGCGAGGTGCTGGCAGAAGGATTGGCCGCTCAGGGCGCGCTGGTCGACGACGTACCGGTCTACCGGACGCTGCCAGCAGGCGACCCAGACGTCGCACGTCGATTGTTCACCGAAGATCAGGTGGACGTCGTCGCTTTTACCAGCTCGTCGACAGTCCGCCATCTGGTCGAGCTGCTCGGCAATCAGGCACCGCGACTTCTCGGGCGCGTGACGGTGGCGACGATCGGCCCAATCACGAGTCAGACTGCCCGCGAGCTGGGCCTGACCGTGCAGATCGAGGCCGCCGAGCACACGATACCGGGACTGGTGGCCGCGCTGGAGGCGGCGACGGAGAAACGCAAAACGTAAAACGTGAAGCGTAAAGCGTAAACGTGGTTGGAGTAGGCTTCTTTCTGGTCGCGGTGCATCGAGTAGGCACGTGGCATCGCAACTGACACTGCGTTTTCTTTTCACGTGTCACGTTTTACGTCTTACGCTTCACGTTTTAGAAAGGACGAACCATGGCATTGAAGATCGATCTACCGACGTCGGCAGGCGCGTTCCCGATTCGACGGCTTCGACGACTGCGTGGACGGGAGCCGTTGCGGCGGATGGTCCGCGAGACGGCACTCGATGTCGCCGACTTCATCTATCCGGCGTTCGTCTGCCACGGCCAGGGCGTACGCGAAGAGATTCCCTCGATGCCGGGCGTCTTTCACCTGTCGACCGATCTGCTCGCCGAGGAGGCCGTGGCAGTCGCGAGCGATGGGATCCCAGCGATGTTACTCTTCGGCCTGCCGCGCTCCAAGGATGAGGTCGGTTCGGAGGCATACGACGACGAGGGCATTATCCAGCAGGCCGTGCGCGCGATCAAGGCCGCCGCGCCCGGTTTGATCGTGATCACCGACCTCTGTCTCTGCGAGTACACCAGTCACGGTCACTGCGGAGTAATTCGGGATGGCACCGTCGACAACGACGCGACGCTACCTCTCCTGGCGCGAACCGCGGTCAGCCAGGCGCGGGCCGGTGCCGACGTCATCGCGCCGTCGGATATGATGGATGGCCGCGTCGGCGCCATTCGCCAGGCACTCGACGAGCACGGCTACGCCGAGACGCCGATCATGGCGTACTCGGCGAAGTACGCCTCGGCGTTTTACGGCCCGTTCCGTGAGGCAGCCGACTCGGCACCACAGTTCGGAGACCGCCGCGGCTACCAGATGGATCCGGGCAACGCGCGCGAGGCGCTGGCGGAGATCGCGCTGGACATCGCCGAGGGAGCCGACATCGTGATGGTGAAGCCGGCCCTCCTCTACCTCGACGTGATCCGCCAGGCGCGTGAGATCTTCGTCCAGCCAATCGCCGCCTACAACGTCAGCGGCGAGTACAGTATGATCAAAGCCGCCGCCCGCAATGGCTGGCTGAACGAGCGCCAGGCCGCCCTCGAGGCCCTCACCGCGATCAAGCGCGCCGGTGCTGACATTATCATCAGCTATTTCGCCCGCGATGTCGCCCGCTGGCTCAAGGAGGGGTAACCATTGCGCACCGATCGATCGCGCGCCCTTTTTAGCGAAGCTCGACAGTACCTGGCCGGCGGCGTCGACAGCCCGGTGCGTGCCTTCCGCGCGGTGGGCGAGTACCCGCTTTTCATCAGCCGCGGTGCCGGGTCTCACGTCTACGACGTCGATGGAAATAGCTTCATCGACTACGTTGGATCCTGGGGGCCGCTGATCCTTGGCCACGCCCACCCCCGCGTGGTGGCCGCGCTCCAGGAGGCGGTCACGCGCGGAACCAGCTACGGCGCGCCGACGGAGCTCGAGACGAGGCTGGCCCGGCTGGTGACCAAAGCATTTCCGTCGATCGAGCGCGTACGCTTCGTCAACTCGGGCACCGAGGCGACGATGAGCGCGCTGCGCCTCGCGCGCGGCTTCACCGGGCGTGAGAAGATCGTGAAGTTCGACGGCTGCTACCACGGCCACGCCGACGGTCTGCTGGTCAAGGCCGGTTCCGGTGCCCTCACCCTCGGCACGCCGGACAGCCCGGGCGTCCCGATTGGCGCCGCGGCCAGTACGCTCAGCGCGCCCTACAACGACCTCGATACGCTGGCGCGCATCTTCAAGGAGCATCGGGGAACCATCGCCGCGGTCATCGTCGAGCCAGTCGCGGGCAACATGGGTGTCGTCCCGCCAAAACCCGGCTTCCTGGAAGGGCTGCGCGAGCTGACGCGAGAGGACGGTGCGCTCCTGATCTTCGACGAGGTCATCACCGGGTTCCGCGTCGCCCACGGCGGGATGCAGGAGCTGACCGGCATTCGCGCCGACCTCACCTGCCTCGGCAAGATCATCGGCGGCGGACTTCCGGTCGGCGCCTACGGTGGCCGCGCCGACGTGATGGCGATGCTGGCGCCGGACGGACCGGTCTATCAGGCCGGCACACTCGCCGGGAATCCGCTGGCGATGACGGCGGGCATCGAGACCCTCTCCGAGCTGGCGAAGCCGGGTGTCTACGAAACGCTCGAGCGACGCTCGGCGATGCTGGAGTCGGGCCTCAAGGAAGCAGCACGAGAAGCGGGCGTCGCGACGTTCAGCACCCGCGTCGGCTCGATGTTCACGACCTTCTTCGCCGACCAGCCGGTCGTCGACTACGTCAGCGCCAGGCGCTCCGACACCCGCCGCTACGCCACGTTCTTCCAGGCGATGCTGCGCGCGGGCGTCTACCTGGCGCCGTCGCAGTTCGAGGCCGGCTTCCTGTCGCTCGCTCACACCGACGAGGACGTCCAGCAGACGATCCGAGCGGCACGAGGTGCGTTCGCCGAGTGCGCTGGCAGTTCGTGAAGCGCTCGCGTCTCTAGTGCCCCGCTAACGGAAATATGAGGGGTAGCAATTTGGGAAAATTGGCCCTGCGGGCCAATTTTCCCAAATGCTTCCACCCATCAATTTCTGCTTGACACACCACTAGCGACCCCACTCGAACCGACGAAGAATCTTGAACGACCGCGAGAAACGCTCGACGCCAGCGGTCTTCGGCGGGAGTGGATGGGAAACGCCTCGAGTATCGTGATGCTCATCCTGCCGCGCCGTGTCCGACGTGATCTCCTCCGAGCCTGCCCATTCCGGCGACGCCGACAGCGGATCTCCGGTCTGGTCAGCACGCCCACCAATATAGCGACCAGCAGCCGACGGTAGTGGGGGAGTGATCGACGCTGACGTACTCCCATCGTCCAGGCTACCAGCGGCGAGATCCGGCAGCAGGACGTATCCCCGCGATGGGACGACCGGCTCGCTCTCCTGACGCAGCTGTGCGGCCGGCATCATCACACTGGACGTGCCATCCTCGGACAAACGGCGTCGCGTCTCCGGTGGCAGTTCGAAGGATCCCCCGCGCAATCCCAGCCGCGCCGCCAGCGATGCCGCACGAACCGATCGCACGGCCGGTGGCGCGGTCGACCCTGCGCTCGATGAATCCGCGCCAGTGCGCGCCGCGGGCTGATCTGCCGCACCCCAGCCCGTCGGCGGCACCTCGGTCAGGGTCGGCTTACCGGTCAGGAGACGTCCAACCTCGGCTCCCAGCGCCCGGTACGCCTGGGCAGAGCGAGCCAGCGGATCATACTGGAGCACGCTGATGCCCGCGCGGGTACTGTCCTTCAGCTTGACGTCGACCGGGATGCAGGTATCGAAGACCGGCACGCGGCCGGGTGATATCTCCCGCACCGCTGCCATGACCTCGCGGCTGTGCCGCGTTCGAAAATCGACCATTGTCAGGAGAATGCCCCAGACCGACAGGCGACGGTTCAGGCGCTCCCGCACCAGCTCGACGTTCTGGAGGAGCTGAGCCAAGCCGTAAACTGCCAGGTACTCGGCCTGGACCGGTATGATCAGCCCATCGGCCGCGGCCAGACCGTTGACCGCGAGCAGACCAAACGTCGGAACACTGTCGACGATGATCACATCGTAACTGGCGCGCGCCACGGCGAGGGTGTCCCGCAGGGCATACTCGCGGCCATAGACGGTGTAGAGCGAAGCTTCTGCGCTCGCAAGCTGCTGACTCGAGGGGACCAGATCAACGCCCGAGGGCGTGTGGATGATCACGTCCAGCAAGCTGACCGGTCGGCTCACCGGCCCGTGCACGCTCGTCAGCACCGCGTCCGCGATGGTCTGGCCAGAACCATCTCGGCCAAGGTCATTGGACCCGCAGCATGCTGTCAAGCTGGCCTGTGGATCGAAATCGACAACCAGGACCCGCCAGCCATGCTCCTGCAGGGCCGCCGCGAGATTGAGCGTTGTCGTCGTCTTGCCGACGCCGCCCTTCTGGTTCATGACCGTGACTACCCACATCCTAGCTACCTCACGTTCCCACGCGATTCCTTCAAGCCAACGGCTGACTCGGCACCAGACCAGACACCATCTTCATCCTGACCTGAGCCGACGCGACCGGGTCGCATCACACCTTTGCCGCCTTCCCCGTGCATGCTCTCGCGTCCGCGCGCGCTACACACAAAGCGACCGAGCGAGCCCGAGCCTTCCATCAAGAAGATAACCTGTCAACAACCGTCGCGAGCGTTAGAAAGCCGTAGAGGCAGGGCTCGCGAGCGACGCAGCCTCCGCGATACCGTCGAGCTCCTCGCGATCACACACGAGAGGCGAGAATGTCAGATCCTGTCCCGGTCCGGTAGAAAGGTCGCTGGCCACGTCGTTCGGTAGACGGCCGTAAGCCGCCGACGGCAGGTCGAACATCCTGGTCTTCGAGGAAAGCTGAGCCTGCCAGGCCAGCGCCCGTCGCCGATTGGCCGGATCGAGGCAGCCGGTCGCGAGCAAGGCGTCAAATGTCTTAGCCACCGACCCGTAGCGTCGATAGATAAACGCCTCGATGCTCTGGAGAAAGCGCTCTCCCCACAGCCGGGTGACCTGATCCGCCGCGTCCTGGCCAGCCTCGCAGATAGCTTCGGCCCAGCGGCGCGCCCCCATCTGATCGCCGCCAAAGCACGCCACGAAGCCATTCAGGGCCTGAGCACGATAGCCAGCCGCGTCCTGGCAGAGACGATGGTAGAGCGCCTCGGTCGCATAGGTCTGACGGGTCATCGCGCGGAGTGGGCTGGGCGGCTCCCGCTCTAGGTCTGCGTCGAGCCGCTCGTAATACTCGGCCACACGCTGGTGCAGCTTGCCCCATCGGTCCGGTGCCGCGTCGCGCACGTAGTGCAGCAGAATCTCTCGCACGGCGCGGCGGTAGGTCCAGGCGCCGCCACGACGCTCGACGAATGGCATCTTTCTGAGCCAGTCCACGAGCGCAATCGCGTTCTCATCATCTACCACCACCTGGAGCACGTCCACATCGAGGTGGCGTGGTACCGCGGCGGCCAGCGCGACCGCGCGCCGGGCCGGATCGCCGAGCATTGCAAGAAAATAATCGAGTGCGCTTCGCGAGGGGTCGGCAAGGCACTCCTGACGATCACTCGCGCGCACGGCCATCGTCGCAACCAGAACCGGCAGGTGCCCAGAAACGTGCTGGATCGTTTTCACCGCTCGATGGTCCAGGATCCAGTGGTGAAGGAGCAGCCCCCGAACCTCCTCGTCGGAGAGTGGTCCAAGGGGCACTCGCGCAAGAATCGAGTCGAAGCAGCTCCAGGTGGTGCGATCGAGGGGCGTCTGTCCGGCAATGGCCAGGATGGTCGTCCCCGGGAGATCCCCATACTGCCCGTTCAGGATGGAACGGAGCCAGCTATCGAGGAAGGGTGCAGTTCGGTCGTAGCCATCGAAGAACAGGCCAACTGGCCGGACCTCGGCAACGTTCTGCAGGCAGCGCAAGAAGAGTGGCGTGAGCACCTGGACTGCCCGCCGGAGCGGGCCAATACTGGCCATCGTGGCGAGGAGTGGATCCGGTATCGCGAGACTGCGCAGATCAGTCGCCACGTCGTCGTAGTGGTCGTCGTGAAGATCAGCCAGTGGGACAAGCGCAGTCGATCCGATAGTTTCGCGCGGGCCTGCCATCGCCTCCGGCGGCTGGTCGGCTCGCCAGGGCTGAATTCCACGCCAGTACTGACGGTACCGTCGCAGCTCCTCGTCGAACGCTTCGAAGCGCCATCCCTGCGCGGCGAGCTGACCCACGATCTGCTCCATGACGTCGACCACGTCCTCGAGAGAGTCATCGGCCCAGACGACGACCCCGCCGGTGCGCCGAAACTCCTCAGCGTAGCGCTGCAGCAACCAGGTCTTGCCGATGCCGCTCGCGCCAGAGATATTGAAGATGAAACGGCGACGGTCGTCGTCCAGAGAGAGCGTCAGGTTGTGCCGGAATTCGGCAAGCTCCTTTGCCCTGCCGACGAAGGCGGTCGATCGTCGATAGGTGATGATCTCCGAGGCAGGACCCGACGCTGGCCAGCCGACCCGGCGCGAGCACGACGATGCGGGCTTCGCGGGGGCCGGACAGCCAGGATCTTCGCTCGCGGCGCCGTCCTCGCCCGTCGGTGATACCGAGCGTGACCGCTCGGCTGCCCGCTCCCCATCGACGGTCTCCTCGCAGACGGTGGCGGGCTCCAGCTCGTCGCCGGAGCAGAGGATCGCCGTGTACAGCCGCTGACCATCGGTGACCGGCTGGTCAAGGGCGACCAGCCAGTGAAACTCATCACTCACAAACGGCCAGGAGTAGCGTACCGTGCCGTACTCGCCGTCGAGCACACGGGGACGGTCGAGCCTCGGGTGCAATCGGACGCGCACCCCTGGCGCGGGGCTCCACGCGCTCCGACGATGCATTCTCTCAGTCACTGGTCTCCCCCTCGTCTATCTCCGGCGCAGTATCGCCAACGCTCGGGTACACGTCTGCTCTCGCTTTCCGTAACCATAGCGTTTTCTTACTTAAACGCGCATAAGAATCGGGAGGAATTCCGGGGTCGCCGGTGGATTGGCCGGCCTTGACAGTTCCGGGTAGCTCTCTATACTGACCAACGGTCGAAGCCCCGAACGTGGCGTGTCGTTTGTTTCGGGCCCACTCGCAGGAGAATGCTATGCCTCAAGTCACTCCGGAGATCCCCGGTCTGGTGCGTGGCCTCGAGGGGATTATCGCCGCGCCGACCGCTATCTGCGACCTCGACGGTGTCAACGGTCGGCTGGCCTACTGTGGTTACGACATCGAGGACCTCGCGCGCCATTCTACTTTTGAAGAAGTCGTCTACCTGCTCTGGAACGGTGAGCTGCCGACGCGCGAGCAGCTCGGCACGCACCAGCGGGCCCTCGTCGCCGCTCGCGCGATCCCCGAGCCCCTGATCGCGGCGATGCGGCTCTACCCGAAGCCAGCCGTCTCGATGGCTGCGCTCCGGGCAGCCGTCGCGCAGCTCGGGCTGTACGACACGGAGGCCGAGGACGTCTCGGCCGAGGCACAACGTCGAATCGCGCTGCGCCTGACCGCGCAGATGCCGACCATCGTCGCGGCCTACCAGCGCATCCAGCTCGATCAGCCAGTCATTCCTCCGCGCCCTGATCTGGGCCACGCGGCGAATTTCCTGTACATGCTCACGGGTGAGGAGCCCGATCCCCGTGATTCGCGCGCGCTTGATACAACGTTGATCCTCTACGCCGAGCACGAGATGAACGCCTCATCCTTTGCCGCCCGCGTCGCAGCATCGACGCTTTCCGACGTCTATTCGGCCGTCACGGCGGGCATCGCGACGATCAAGGGGCCACTCCACGGTGGAGCCGGCGAGGCGGTGATGCGAACGCTCGAGGAGATCGGCTCGATCGACAACCTCGAGCCCTTCGTCATGCAGGCCCTGGCCGCCAAGCGCCGCTTCATGGGATTTGGCCACCGCGTCTACAAATCGGGCGACCCACGTGCCCGCATCTTGATGAGCATGGCAGAAGAGGTTTGTGCGCGGCACGGCGACGAGAAGTGGTATCGACTGTCGCGTGGGCTGCACGAGATCGTGTACCGAGAGAAGCGACTGCTGCCCAACGTCGACTTCTATTCAGCAGCGCTCCTGCGCGCGATGGGCATACCAATGGAGCTAAACGTGCCCATTATCACGATCGCCCGCATCGCCGGCTGGACCGCCCAGCTCTTCGAGCAGTACGCGGACAATCGTCTGTTCCGACCGCGCGCCGCCTACATCGGTCACGGCCGTCGGGAATACACGCCGCTCGAGCAGCGTAACCCTGGCAACTCGCGATGATCGGGGGACGCTCACCACAGAGACACAGAGAAGACGCGGAGAACGCGGAGTGGAGATGAGAGTCCTGACCCTTTGGTCCGCCCAGCCCGACACGCCAGAATCCCAGGCATCTCCGCGTTCTCGGTGTGACCTCTGTGCCTCTGCGGTGGACGCACCCCGGTCGAATCTTCCGAGATGACGCTGCACAAGAGTGACGTAGTGGGGAGCGACGGAGAGATGGGACAATCACTCGTCGAGAAGCTAATCGACGCGCATCTCGTCGAGGGCGGCGCACATCCCGGCGACGAGATCGCACTCCGCATCGACCAGGTCCTCCTCCAGGATGCGACCGGCGCGATGGCGTTCCTCTGCTTTGAAGCGATGGGGCTGGAGCGTGTTCGGCCGCGGGTGGTCGTCCAGTACGCCGATCACCAGACGCTCCAGAATGACGGTCGCCACAGCGATGACCATCGCTTCCTCGAGAGCGCCTGTCGAAAGTTCGGAGCGTATTATGCCAAGCCGGGTGTCGGTATCTGCCACGTCGTCCACCTCGAGCAGTTCTCCATCCCCGGCGAGTCGATCCTGGGTAGCGATAGCCACACCCCGCACCTGGGGGCCGTGGCAATGCTGGCCATCGGGGCGGGCGGCATCGACGTGGCGGTCGCGATGGGCGGTGGTCCCTACGTCCTGCCTCGACCAAGCGTCGTGCGGGTCAACCTCGTTGGCCAGCTTCGCCCGTGGAGCACGGCAAAGGACGTTATCCTGGAGCTCCTTCGGCGTCTGACCGTCAAAGGTGGCATCGGCAAGGCCTTCGAATACGCCGGACCGGGCGTCGCCACGCTGAGCGTTCCGGAGCGGGCGACCATCGCGAACATGGGCACCGAGCTTGGTCTGACGTGCTCGGTCTTCCCGAGCGATGACCAGACCCGCGATTATTTTCGACGGCTCGGACGCCTCGGCGACTGGCGTCCGTTCGGGGCGGATCCCGATGCACACTATGACGATGAGATGACGTTGGATCTGGGATCGATCGAGCCGCTCGTGGCGTGTCCAAGCCAGCCCGATGCGGTCGTACCGATCGCGGAGGTTGCTGGGACGCCGATCCAGCAGGTGATCGTCGGTTCCTGCACGAATAGCTCGTATCACGACCTGGCCGCCGTTGCGAAGCTCCTGCGCGGTCGTCAGGTCCACCCACGCGTAAGCTGCGTCATTTTTCCCGGCAGCTTCGAATCGACGGTTGAGCTGGCGCGCAACGGCTACGTCGCCGATCTGATGGCTGCAGGCGCGGTCGTCTCCGAGGCGACCTGCGGCGCCTGCCCCGGCTACGTTCACGTTCCGGCCGAGGGCACGCGGAGCCTGCGCACCTTCAACCGCAACTTTCGCGGCCGGAGCGGCCTGCGCGACGACCAGGTCTACCTGTGCAGTCCCGAGGTTGCAGCCGCTTCGGCGCTGACCGGCCAGATCACGGATCCACGAACGTTGGATCTGCCCGCGCCGGGCGTCGAGCTACCGGACAAGCTCTCGGCGAATCATCTCCTGATCGTCGCCCCTCCCGCGGATGGCACAAGCGAGAAGCTTACCAAGGGTTCCAACATCGCGGCCGTTCCCCTCGGCCGGCCCTTCGGCCAGCGTCTCGAGGCCGAGGTCGTCATCCAGCTTGGCGATAAGATCTCGACCGACGACATCACGCCCGCTGGCGCCGAGGCAATCACGTTTCGAACCAACGTCCCGAAGCTTGCCGAGTTCGTGTTTCGCCGGGTCGAGCCGGACTTCGTTCGACGGGCGAGAGCGGCCGGCGAGAGTATCATCGTCGCGGGTGAAGCGTACGGACAGGGCTCCTCGCGCGAGCACGCGGCGATTGCGCCGATGTACCTTGGCGTGCGCGCGGTGATCGCAAAGTCGCTGGCACGGATCCATCGCGCCAATCTGATCAACTGGGGTATTCTGCCACTCGAGTTCGTCGATCCTGCCGAGTACGACACGATTCGGGTCGGCGACCGCCTTGCCATCGTCGACCTGCCGGAGCAGCTCGGGCGCGGCGAGATCGTCGAGGTTCAGAACCAGAGAACCGGCGCGCGAATTCGCTGCCGAGCCAGCCTCACCGCGCGGGAGCGCGCAACCGTCCTGGCGGGAGGACTGCTCGCCTACACGAAGCAGCACTCCAGCGGCCCGAGGTGATCAGGTGCAAGCGAAGATTCGTTCGGTTTTTATGCGTGGCGGGACAAGCCGGGCCCTCTTCTTTCGGAGCGACGATCTTCCGGCCGATCCGGCGCAGCGCGATCGCATCTTTCTCGCCGCGCTCGGCAGCCCGGATCCGTACGGGCGCCAGCTCGATGGGCTTGGCGGAGGGTACTCATCGACCAGCAAGATTGCGATCATCTCCCCGGGCAGTCGGCCGGGCGTCGACGTCGACTATACCTTCGCGCAGGTCGAGGTTACCCGGCCGCGGGTCGATTATCGCGGCAACTGCGGAAATATCTCGTCGGCCGTCGGTCCGTACGCGATCGACGAGGGGCTCGTGCCGTCGATCGTCGAACCAGTCACGATCGTTACCATCTTCAACACCAACACTGGCAAGTGCATCGTCGCCCACGTCCCCGTCGAAGATCACCAGGCCGCGGTCGAAGGAGACTTCGGGCTGGATGGCGTACCCGGGAGCGGCGCCAGGATCCAGCTCGATTTCCTCGACCCGGGTGGCGCGGTCACCGGGCGGCTACTCCCGACCGGCCAGGCACAGGATGATCTGGAGGTGCCCGGCCTGGGCCTGATTCGAGCCTCGCTCGTCGATGCAACCAATCCCATGGTCTTTGTCCGAGCAGCCGATCTTGGCCTGACTGGCACGGAGAGCCCGGCGGCCATCGATGCCGACGCGACGCGCTCGGCCACGCTGGAGAGGATTCGGGCGGCTGCCGCGGTGCGGATGGGGATCGCGCCTGACGTGATGACCGCGACCGAACAGAGCCCGGCTGTCCCGAAAATCGCCGTCGTTGGTCCACCACGCGACTACGTCGACATCTCCGGACGGGCGATTGCCGGCCCGGCCGTCGATCTGGTCGCGCTGGTCATCTCCATGGGAAAGGCCCATCGAGCCTTCGCGCTCACCGCGGCGATGTGCCTGGCCGTCGCCGCGCACGTACCCGGCACCGTCGTCGCCGAGGCGGCGCGGCCACTGGCGCCGGGACAGAACGTGCGCATCGGCCATCCATCGGGTATCCTACCCATTGCCGCCACTGTCGAGGCAAGAGCCGGCAGCTACCACGCGGTCAAGACGAGCGTGTACCGTACTGCTCGGCGGCTCATGGAGGGGTGGGTCCGGATCCCGGGCAGCATCCTGTCGTGATCTCGGCGCGCAACGCCCGGGATGCGCGCCGGAGACAACGCTGCTCTGCCAGATCGACCGAGCGCATCGCACCTGAAGGCGCGGAGTTTCGTTCTGCGATTACCCGGGAACGTGGAGAAGGTTCTATTTCGAACGCAATCCGAGGGTTACCAACGTGAAGAAGCTGAATCTGCCACTTCTGCCGACGACGGTCGTCGGCTCGCACGGCAAGCCAAGCTGGTGGACCGCTGGCGTTCGGCTCTGGGAATCGGGCCAGTGGGGGCCTGCCGATCTGGAGGAGATGCTCAGCCACGCGGTCGACGTCGCCATTCGCGACATGGAAGACGCGGGCATCGACGCGATCACGGACGGAGAGATGCGACGTCTCGACGGGTACGTCGATAGCTACTACGCGATCATTCAGGGGATCGAGGCGATTCCGGTCGCTCGCAAGGATGGTCCCTGGGGATACGACCAGCAGACTCGCTATCGCGCCGTCGGCGTGATCCAGACCCCGCCAGGCGGCCTGGGAATCGTGAAAGAGTTTGAGTACGCCCGGACACGCACCCAAAAGGTTCTCAAGGCAACCTGCGCCGGTCCACTCACGTTCGCCTCGCGCATCCAACCTGGAGCTGGCTACGAAAACGTCGTTCAGATCGCCGAGCGGTTCGCCGAGGTCATCAACCAGGAGCTGAAGGCGCTGGTCGCGGCGGGCGCGGAGTGGGTTCAGATCGACGAGCCGGCGCGGGGAAACGTCAGCGGCGAGGAGATGGCTCGCCTGTTCAACCTGGCAACCGAGGGCGTCGACGCCAAGCTCGGGTTCCACATCTGCTTCGGGAACCGCAACGGGCGCGCTCGGTTCAAGCGGAGCTACCGCCCGTACTTCCCGGGCATTCTCGAGGCTCGCGCGCACCAGTTCGTGCTCGAGTTCGCCAGCCGCGAGATGGCCGAGCTGGATCTCTGGCGCACCTACAACGACGGACGCGAGCTCGGCGCGGGGGTGATCGACGTCAAATCGTTCTACATCGAGACACCCGAGGACGTTGCCGAGCGGGTCCGCGCCGTGCTGCAGGTCTGCCCACCGGATAAGCTCTACCTCTGCCCTGATTGCGGCTTCGGCTGGAGCCCGAATAATATGTGCACGGCGAAGCTCCGTTCTCTCGCCGCGGGCGCCCGAATCGTCCGAGCCGAGCTTGGCGTGACGGATTAGAAACCTGGCCTCGGATCGTCACCATCCCTGGCTCAGAACGAGATGATCTGTCTCGGGCAGGCCTTCGCTCCACACGGGTAGCCGATCGAGAGTTTCGCGATCGTACACGACCACGATTGTCTGAAAAGCCGAGGAATCCGGCGCGAGCGATACGGCGTGATCGTCGCGAATCACCATCCCTGGCGGCCAGAGGGTCGTGGGCAGCCGCCCGCTGACCGGCTCGCCATCGTGCTGGGCGATCAGGCGTCCCGAGCGATCGAGAAGCTGGACGGAGACGACAAAGCGGCGCGCGACGTGCTCGGCGACTGTCCAGAACAGGCTCACCTGGAGCGCCGATGGCTCGCGCCGAAGCATGAAAGCCTTCAGAGCGAGGGTAGACCCGAAGCGCGCTGCTATCGGATGAGCCTCCGCGATGGCCGACGAATCCGGAAGTACGATCCAGCGCGCGATCGTGGCGGCATCAGCCCCTGCACTCGGCGAGGTCACCGGGATCACCTGGATCTCACCGTGATCGAGGTAATACGCTCCGACCTCGAGCACGTACAATCCAGGCGACAGACGGCCAGGCAATGCGACGGTCTGGCTCTCCTCGATGAGCTCTCCAGGTTCCCAGAGCGTCGGCGGGAAGGTCCTTTCCAGCGGTATCTCGTCCTGACCCGACGCGATCGACTGCCCCTCCGCTCTGCTCACCGCGTGAACGAAGGCGATGAAAGGCCGATTCAGCCATTGTCTGGCCTGCCATCGCAGCCGGAGCTGTAACGTGCTGCCGGGACTCGGTAATGGCGGTAGACCGTCAACAGCCAGGAGGTCCACTCCGTTGGCGTAGCTCGCGATAGCCGGCGCAGACGCCTCCCGAGCATCGCTGGCCAGTCGCGCGGGAATCACCGGATCGCTGAGTGACGGCAAAAGGAAGACCGCTGTCCCCACGGCTAGGCCGAGGATACCGCCGAGATACCCGAACGCAAGCAGTCGCCGCAAGCGGCCAGTGGGTAGCACACCCCCCCCGATCGTGACGACGAGCGCCAGGACTGGCGCTACCGGCAGCAGGAATCGCGCGTGCGCGTCGAGATTGACCCGGGGAAATGCCTGCCGCGTGATCGTGGCATACACGAGCGGAATCGCCGCGCCGACCAGCAGTATCGTGACCAGACTCGCTCGTCGCGCTTCGCACGGTGTGAACGTTGTCTGCGAGGCGAGGTCGCAGGGGGGGAGGTCGCCGCCAGCCCGCCAGAAGCCGGCTCCCAGGGTATACAGGCAAGCCACGGCCAGACCGACCGCTGGCAGCGTAAATCCGACGTCGATGACCGCCGGCCAGTGGGTGTCGGTCGAGGCCCCGAGGTCGCCCCACCACGTCGCGTTCAGCAGCCAGAGGGCGGATGGCAGTCGTGTCCAGACCGCTGGCTGCAGTGCATCCGTGAGCCGCGTGACACCAAAGCCAACCGCCTCGCCGACCCGGCTGCCGAACGTTCGGCCGTAATCACGCCACCACAGAGTCAGGAGGCCAAGCGGGCCGGCCACGACGAGACCGGCGGTACCCAGCCGTCGAACGAAGGACAGGCGAGCTGACCTCGACGGAGATACCGCGCGGCCAGCTGAGACCACCACCAGCGGAAGCAGGAACAACGTGTGGAGCTTGGTCAGCAGTGCCGCGGTCAAGGAGAGGCTCACCGCCAGGAAGGTGCCAGGCGTCGCCAGGGTGCGTCTGACGACGAGGCGAGCGCAGAGCAGGAGCGTGAGAGCACTCCAGGCCATCGCGGCCGCGTCGTTGTTGATCCGCGCGCCCGCTAGCACGAAGGACGGGGTCCAGCCGAGCCAGGCTGTTGCGAACAGGGCATCGCTCTCCCGTCCCGTGATCGTGGAAACCAGCCCGTACGTCGCAAGGAGCGTGATCAGGCCGAAGACGAGGGAGATTAGCCGCCCGAGGTGGATGAAGAGCGCCAGACCATGGTAGGGCCATCTCTCGTCGGTTCGATGGAGAACATTGGCGAGGCGATAGGGATGCTTCGGCCAGCCGACGAACGGGTTGCGATGGAGATGAGCGTTCGGAGGAAGCCAGACCGGGCTCAGCACCCCGGCCAGCAGGAGGTAGTACAGCGGGACCTGGTCGTACTCGACGTCCGGCGCGAGCGGGCCGGGGGGAGCGAGCGGATTGGACTGACCGACCGGAGGATGACCGTGTCTCTGGACATAGAGGATGTAGTCGACGTGGGACGGTTCATCCGGCGCCTCGCCAATCGGCTGTAACACATTGTACACGAGGCACAAGATGACATACACAAACAGGATGGCTACGAGAGGCGCTCGACGCAATGCCCGTCTGATCGATCGTCACCTGACCGCCAGAGCGTTCCGCCTCCCGCGCTCGACCCTCGCCGGAGGGAAAAGCGCGCAGCCAGCCCGGTGCTCCGACGCTCTGGTTCGGTGGCGCGAGTCTACCGAGGGATCTTCAGGCTGTCAAGGAGAGAATCCGGGGTCCGGGGGATGGGTGCGACCAGCCGATCGCCCCGGTTCAGGGGCATCGTTCGCCCCATCCGCCCGGAGCAGGTCTCACTCGTACGTCGTGAGACGCTCGAACTGCCGAAGGAATTCCGGGCTCAGGATCTCTTGGAGACGCTTCTGCTCCGATTCGCGGACCTTCATCGCCTGGGCCGCGACCTTATCGGCGATCTCCTCGGGAATCACCGTGATTCCGTTTTCGTCGCCATGCAGCAGATCACCCGGACGTATCTTGACACCACTAATCGTCACCTCGGCGCCGACATCATAGATCAAGGGATTGCCGTGCGCGACGACCAGACCTGCCCCGTAGTAGTGAAAGCCCCCCAGCTCCTTCACCTCGAGGATGTCTCGCAACCCGCCGTCGGTCACCAGGCCGATTGCTCCGACCCGCTTCATCGTCGTCGCCATCATCTCGCCCGCGTGACAGGAGTGGACTCGGTCCCGTCCATCGTCCTGAATCACGACAACCACCGGCTTCGGCGACGCGGCGATCGCCTCGTACAGCTTCTGGTGCTGCCGTTCGACGTTCTTCCCCTCGGTCGTGCTATCTCCCTTGCAGGTGACGGCATAGCCGAGCATCGTTCCCAGGCCCGGGATCAGGCAGCGCACGTCGTAGCCGACGTAGCCCTGCACGCGTCCTCGCACGTTGAAATGCTCGATTGCGTTGGCGATAGTGGGGCTGTCAATCGCGCGAAGCTCTTCGAGCTGCTCCTTGGTTAGCCGGGCGACCATCCTATACCTCCAGTACGGAATGAGGATAGGGTACATGGTCCGAACGGCGCGGACAAGGGGCGATCAGTGCGCTACAATCACATTCGCCGGCATCGATCTGCCGAGATGGAGTCTCAGCTTCCGGAATCGCGATGGCTCGTGACGATCGTATCCTCCTCAGTGGTCTCACGTTCTTCGGCTACCATGGCGCGAACCCCGAGGAGCGTCGGCTCGGGCAGCGGTTCGTCGTCGACGTTGCACTCAGCTTGGATCTGAGGCCGGCCGGTCTCACCGACGACCTCACTCGAACGATCAATTACAGCGACGTCTATCAGACCATCCAACGCGTGGTCGAGGGGCCGCCGTGCAATCTGATCGAGGCTGTTGCCGAGCGCATCGCCGAGGCGCTCTTACTGCAGACCGGCGCGATGGCCGTGCAGGTCCGCGTGACCAAGCCGTGGGCTCCGGTCAAGGGAATGGTCGCGGGGGAGGTCGCGGTCGAGATCCACCGCGCCAGCCCTTCGCCTGACCGGTGACCCCGGCGGCTCACAACGGGCACCGGCAACGCCACCAGCCGACTGGACGACGGCCAGCGCGTGCTGGTCGACGGCGATACCGGCCGAGTCATTCCCCTGTGATGTGCAGGCTCGGCAGTCCGGGCGGAAGGCCACCGGTGCACTCCGAGTCGACTGCCGCCCAGAGATCTACGGTGCGGCACGCACCTCCGTTGCCGCTGCACCAGGGGGGACTGACATCTGCACGGTTTGACTTACGTGCTGCTCGGCAGATCGAGCTCACCCTTTGATCCCGGTCAGCGTGATCCCCTGGATGAAGGTGCGCTGGACCAGGAAGAACAGGATGATGATCGGCAGCGTCACGCATACCGACATCGCCATCATCAGGCCCCAGGCAGTGTCGTACTCCTGCCGATAGAAGTTCAGGCCGAGCGAGATCGTGTAGGTTTCCTTCTTGTTCAGAAAGAGCAGCGGCCCCAGAAAATCCTTCCACGCTGCAAGGAACTCGAACAACGCAATCGTGGCGAGCGCGGGCTTCGTCAGTGGTAGCATCAGGTGTGTGAAGATACGAAGCTCACTTGCGCCGTCGATCCGACCGGCCTCCGAAAGCTCCCGTGGAATCGTGAGAAAGAACTGTCGCAGCAAGAAGATGTAGAATGGATTGCCGAAGAATGGTGGGATGATCAGCGGCAACGGCGTACCGACCCAGTGGAACGTTCGGAAGACCAGGAAGAGCGGAATAACCGTCGTATAGAAAGGCAAGAAGATCGTCGCCAGCGTAATCGCGAAAAGCGGCCCGCGCCCGGGCCAGTTGATACGGGAGAAGCCGTACGCGGCCAGCGGGTTCGAGATCAGCGCACCCACGACCGAGATCGCCGCGATCACCAGTGTGTTGCGGATGAAGACGATGAATGGCGGATTCGTGTAAGTGAAGGCAGTCGGATAGTTCTCGAAGACGAGCCGATCCCAGGTCTGCGGGTCCTGCCAGGGAACCAGCAGCGGCGGCAGGACAAACATTGCCTGATCAGGCTTGAGGCTGGTGGCGACCATCCACCAGAACGGCAGAAGAAACGTCACCCCGATGACGAGCAAAACCACGTGTCGCAGGATCCGCAGCGCGAGAGTGCCAGGGGAGATGGCAGTGCGCCTGCGGACGGCGACGTAGCGTGCTTCGGCGGTAGCCATGCCCCCCTCACTTGCGCTCATCGCCACCGTAGTACACCCAGCCAGCCGACGTTCGAAAGACGATGTAGCTCAGGAGAAGCACCGCCAGGAAGAGCATCCAGGCCATCGCTTCGGCTTGTCCCATGTTGAAGTTCTCGAATGCCTCCCGATAAAGCTGCATCGCGTAAAACATCATCGACTGGGCTGGCGTGCCGGTGCCACCGGTGATCACGAACGGCTGCGTGAATAGCTGGAGTGAACCGATCAGGCCGGTAACGAGCTGGTAGAAGATGACGGGCGTGACCATCGGAATCGTCACCGACAGGAGTCGCTGGAACCAGTTCGCCCCGTCCACCGCTGCCGCATCAAGCAGATCCTGAGGAACATCCTGGAGTGCCGCGAGGTAGATGATCATTGGCTGTCCGATCAGCCAGACATTCAGCAGGACCAGCGTGGGCTTCGCCCAGGTAACATTGGCTAACCACCCCGGACCGGCGATCGACACGCCAAACACGAGCTTCGCGAATCCCTCGATCAGCGCATTGATCAAGCCAAACTGCGGATTGAACATCTGGAGCCAGACGATCGAGAGGGCAACGTCAGGGACGAGGATCGGCAGGAAAAAGAGGGTGCGGTAGAAGGGGAGTGCCCGCATCCTGGTATTGAGGATGATGGCTATCGTCAGTGCGCTGATGATTCCAGCAGGGATCGCCATCAGGGTGTAGATCAGCGTGTTTTGCACAGAGTTACCGACATCCGGATCTTCGAACAGGTGTGCGTAGTTCTGGAGACCAATGAAGGTCGGGGTCATCATCCCGTGATAGTCGGTGAAGCTATACCAGAAGGCGGCCAGTATCGGGTAAGCGCGAAACGCCAGCAATCCAATGATCCACAGCCCGCAGAAAGCAAGCCCGAGGACCAGATTACGCCAGGTCGTCTGGCTCACGCGTCGCCGTCGCGTGATCGAAGCAGCCATGCGTCCCCCGAAGTGATGCGTTATGAGCAATGAGTGATGAGGGGATCGGACCCCTCATCACTCAGCACTCGGAACTCAGAACTCGTCTAGCCCTTGTACTTCGCGTACGCGTCGTTGACGGACTTATTGAGTCGTTTGAGGACCGCCTCGGGCTGCTCCTTACCATGTCGTGCCAGATCGGCCGCCTGGGTTTGAGCGTTCCACAGCTCCTGACCGACCGGCAGGTTCGGGCGGAAGCGCGCGACCGACCGCAGGGGCCAGAACTTGACCCATCGTGGGTCGAACTTGTCCTTGTTCTTCTCTAGATCGTCGTAGGCAGGTAGGTAGATCGGGATGTGGGTCGTCTCGATCGCGTACAGCGAAGCGGCATCGGTTCCGAGGTATTTCGCGAAAAGCCAGGCGCCATCTGCCTCCTTGGCTCCCTTTGGGACGACCGTGCTCCAGCCACCCCCCCAGGTGACCCGGTCTGGTCCACCCGGCGCCTTGGGATAGTACACCATGTCATACTGGTCCTTCATCTCGGGCTTCATGTACTTGTTGAACGTCGCGACCTCCCAGTCGCCGTCACTCACCATACTCACCAAGCCCGCCACGAAGGGGTTATTCTCGTTCGGCCCAAATGCCTGGGCGTACAGATCGATCGTATCGACGTTGAACTTCTTGGCATAGGAGACCATCCATTCCAGCGCCTTGATAATCTGTGGATGGTCGAGCGTGATCACGTCCTTGTCACGGTCATAAAACTCACCGCCAAAGATCCATCCGTACGTGTAGAGGCTGCCCTGCTGGATCCAGGGGATGAATCCCATCTGTGTGTACTTCGCGCCGTCTTTCTTGCTCAGCTTCTCCGCCATCGCATCAAGTTCTTCGATTGTCGTCGGCGGCTTGTTCGGATCCAACCCCGCATCTTGCATCTGCTTCTTGTTGTAATAGAGACCGCGCAGGTCGGTATCGAAGGGAACGGCGTAGACTTTGCCTTTCCAGGTTGCCTCCAGCCAGCCCTCCTTGATGAACTTGTCCTCAGTCACGCCATCGCGCTTTGCCTTGTCAGTCAGATCGGTGAGGAAACCGCGCGCTGCCCAGGACGTGACGATAAAGCGGTCGAAACGCGCCGCGTCCGGGGGATCGCCGCCCGAGATGGCGGCGATGAGCTTATCGGAGAGCTGAGTTCCCGCTGTCGTTGGGACATACTGCACGTCGACGGCGTACTTTGGATTAGCTTCGAGAAAGTTCTTGATCTGCTTCGTGTGAACGTCCGCCGACACACCGACCCCAAAGTTGTGCCAGTAGTGGATGACTGTCTGATCAGACTTTGGCGTGGGCAGACCAACAATTCCCGGTCGTTCGGTTGGTGTCGGCTTCAGAACGACACCGCCAGTCGACCCAGAGCTCGCCGGTGTCGCCGTCGGCGCTCCTGCTGAGGCACCCGAGGGCGCCTGCTGACCGCACGCAGCCAGCAGAGATGCCGCTGCCCCTGCACCCAACGTCAAGAGAACGGCCCGTCGACGCGTCCGCAGCTTGGTCAAGCGAGTCTCCATTACCGTACTCCTCCTACGTCCTTGCTCGATCAACTCACAATGAGACCCGAGCAGCTTTTCCCGCGGTCTGCTCCTCCGCGGGATGCTAACACGTCGATCCTCACGAGTCAACACAAAGTATTTCGCAGAAGACGTTATGTTATGCAGAGAAGGCGTGTCGAACGGGCAGGGGCCGCGACGCAGGCTGTCGCCTTGACAATTAGCCGCGGGTCAGTATGATGGGCGCGGTCTGGTTCACCACGGGAGACATCTCTCGCCTGGCCTGTCGCCCGTCGGCGGTTTACGTGGTCTCCGCTCAGAGAGCTGTCTGCCGCCGCCGTCTGGCACCGCGAGGGAGCGCGGCACAGGGTGGACAGCCTGATCGCGGGCTTCCATCGCCTGAACCGCTGGCGTCCGAAACACGTGCAAGCAGGAGTTGATCGTGCGAATTCTGTTGATTCCGAGGATCGAGGGAGACCTGCTGGAGATCTGTCAATCTCTCTTGCCCGCGGGACATACCCTCCTCATGGGCGATCCGCGCGAAGGGGGAGCGGCGCTCGCCGCCCAGGTTAGGGACGCGGACGCGATCATCTGGGCGGCAACCGCGGTCGGCTTCAAAGGCGGTATTCCCAGCGAGGTGTGGGATGCCGCTCGCGGACAGATCAAGCTCATCCATACGCTGAGCGCTGGCTATGATGAGATCGACCTCGATCGCGCGCGCGCGGCCAACGTGCCCGTCTGCACGAACGGGGGGGCAAATGCGATCAGCGTGGCGGAGTACACCATCATGGCAATGCTCGGAGCCTACCGCCGGCTGCCAGACATGATCGACATGACCCGCGCTGGAAAATGGCGCCCGCTGCCGAGAGATGCCCGCTACTACGAGCTTGCCGGAAAGACCATCGGGATCATCGGCATGGGAAACATCGGTCGGGAGGTTGCCAGGCGGCTAAAGGGATGGTCAGTATCACTGATCTATTACGACATTTTCCGCCGCTCCTCGGTCGAGGAGGCAGACCTCGATCTGACTTTCGTACCACTGGACGAAGTCTTCAAGCGCGCCGACGTGATCACGCTGCACGTACCTCTCATGGCCGAGACCCGAAACCTCGTCAACGCCCAGCGCCTGGCCCTGGTGAAGCCAACCACTATCCTCGTCAACGCGGCACGGGGCGGATTGGTCGACGAGGAGGCCCTGAGGGCCGCACTGGACGAGGGACGCCTGCTGGGCGCCGCGCTCGACACGTTGAGCCAGGAGCCGCCCCCGCCCGATCATCCGCTCCTGCATCATCCGAGGGTGATCGTGACCCCGCACGTCGCCGGCCCGACCTGGGATAGCTGGCCACGACGGTTCGCCAACGCCTTCGCCAACGTCTCGCGTGTCGCGCGCGGCGAAAAGCCGCTCTGGATCGTGCCGGAATTGGGGGGCTAGGACCGGAGTCGGCGGTCAAGGACGGGGAGTCAGCGACTGCGGATTGGCCAGGTCTCGGAAGCAGTTCGAAACACGGGTCGAGATTGCCGCGCGGCTGGGATACCTGTCCTTCGATCGGGCCAGCGGGCTGCTAACGGAGGCTGCATCACCGGGTCGATAGCTTCAGTCCGCTTGGAATGCTGTCGCCAGAGAGAACGTCTCCACCCCAACCCCTAGCCGCCAGTCCCTGGTCGCTAATACGTAATCCATCCTCCGGTAACGTTGACCGCCTGGCCGGTCATGTAGCCCGCCAGAGGAGACGCCAGGAAGAGGATCACGCGCGCCACGTCGTCGGGGGTACCTGCTCGCCCCATGGGGACGTTGGCGAGGCGTTGATTCATCCACTCGCGCTCGTTCAGTCCCATCATCCGCTGGCCTTGCTCGCGGTCGATCAGTGTCCACATGTCAGTGTCGATGATACCCGGGCAGACGCAGTTGACGCGGACGCCATCGCGGGCAACGGCATATGCCATCGTCTTGGTCATCGCGATAACTGCTGCCTTCGATACATTGTAGTGCGCGTACTTGACTCCGCTCGCCACCTTGCCCGCGGCAGAGGCCAGGCTCACGATCGCACCCTTCCGCCGGGCGACCATCCCCCGGAGCACTAGCTGGCTCAAGAAGAAGACCGCTTTCGCGTTGATGTTCAGCATCCGGTCCCAGTCTGCCTCGGTGAGATCGAACAGGTCGACGACCTGCATGATTCCGGCATTGTTGACGAGTACGTCGATCGGCCCGAGCGCGCGCTCGGTCGCAGACACCATCTCGCGCCGGTCGGCATCCTTTCCGACATCGCCGCCCACGGCGATCGCCTTGCGCCCCAGGTTTCGGATCTCGCCCGCGACACGCTCGGCGTTCGACTGATCGATATCCGCGACACACACGTTCGCACCCGCGCGCGCCAGATGGAGAGCCGTCGCCCGGCCAATGCCCCGTCCGCCACCGGTGACCAGCGCGGTCTGTTCGGATAGAAGACCGTCGATGGGAAGGCTGGCAAGATCCATTGATGTTTCTCCTCAGATCGCTATTTGGAGTCTGTCTTGCGTCGTCATCGAGATGACTGGCACATCACTGGGATTGTAGGCGCATCAGGTCACAAGATCAATCGCCGCGCCGTCGGTCGCCTTGCGGATAATCCACCGATTCGCTACAATTTTGAGCAATGGCAGCGGCGGCAAAAAAGGAGCCCAACGATGCGTTCCTTGGACGAATTGAAACTTCGCCTGGAAGAAGAACGCCAGCGCCTGCGGGCCGATATCGACGCGGTGGCGAAGCGCCCGGCGGAGTATCGCCCAACCGTCGAATCGTACTACGGAAACCATCTGGCCGACGCCGGTACAGATACGTTCGAAGAGGAGAAGGCCCTGGCCCTGGAGGCGCATCTGGTAGGTCTGCTGGGCAAGGTCGACGAAGCACTGCGTCGGTTCGAGCAGGGCACCTACGGGATCTGCGAGGAGTGCGGACAGCCAATTCCACCGGAGCGGCTCGAGGCACTCCCGTACGCGACGACGTGCCTCAAGTGCCGACAGCCCACGGCGCGCCGAGCGCGCTGAGCACAGGAGCATTGCTTGAAGCTCGCGATCCCCCCCGTTCCCCGCGGCCGGCGACGTGTCGAGCCTGGCGTGGTCGCTACCGCGCTGGTTGTGCTCGCACTCGATCAGATCACGAAGTACTGGATCTCCAGCACCCTCGGGCAGAATGACCCGATCCACAGCGTCGAGATCGTCGGGAACTGGATTCGCTTCAGCTACACGACGAACAGTGGCGCCGCCTTCGGGATGTTCCCGGCGGCGACCCTCGTCTTCACCGTGATCGCTATCGTCGCCGTCCCGATCTTACTGCTCGCGCGCGCGTACGTCGCCGATCGTGCCTGGTGGATCACCGTGGTCTTCGGAATGCTGGTCGGCGGCACGCTTGGAAACCTGGTCGATCGCCTGCGCATGGGCCACGTGGTCGACTTTATCGATGTCGGCGTCGGGACGGTCCGCTGGCCATCATTCAACATCGCCGATAGCTCGTTCGTCGTCGGGATCATTCTGCTGGCGATCTATCTGAGCTTCGCGGGCGAAAAGTCGGAGAAGCTCCAGGACGACCAGCATCCGGATCAGCCATACGCCGTGTGACGACCGCGACGTTCTCGGTCTCCGAAAGCTCGGCCGGTCTTCGACTGGATCGCTTCCTCAGCGAGAAGCTGCCAGAGTACTCGCGTTCCTTCCTTCAGCGCCTGATCGAAAGTGGCAACGTGACCGTGGACGATCGTCGTGTGCGCCCCGGCGAGCGGGTTCGCGCCGGACAGCTCGTGCAGGTCAGCATTCCGCCGCCGCAGCCTGCTGGCATCGTCGCCACCGCCTTGCCCTTGCAGATCGTCTACGAGCGACCAGACCTGCTCGTTCTCAACAAACCGGCCGGGCTGGTCGTCCACCCTGCACCGGGTCACGCCGCCGATACTCTGGCCAATGCGCTGATGGCAAGATACCCGAATCTCGCCGTCGGCAACGCGCTGCGGCCGGGAATCGTCCATCGCCTCGATAAGGGGACGTCAGGGCTCATGGTTGTAGCTCTGGCCGACCGAGCCTACCAGCACCTGGTCAGCCAGATGAAGCAGCGAGCCGTGCATAAGGAGTACCTCGCACTGGTGCATGGAGAGGTCAAGCCCGAGCACGGCGTGATCGAGGCACCGATCGGACGCGAGCGGCGCCAACGCCAGAAGATGGGTATCGTCCCGGGCGGCCGAGAGGCACGGACGACGTTCCGCGTTCTCGAGCGCTTTCCCGGCTTCACGCTCCTACGGATCAAGCTAGAGACTGGCCGCACTCACCAGATTCGGGTACACCTCGCGGCGATTGGGCACCCGGTCGCCGGGGACGTGGTGTACGGCCAGCGGAAGGCGGCGCTGGGGCTGGAGCGACCGTTCCTTCACGCCTGGTACCTGGGCTTCCAGCTACCGGGTGAAGAGGCGTGCCTGGTTGCCTGGGCACCGTTGCCAGAAGAGCTTCGAAGTGTCCTCGAGCGCCTTCGAGCCATCACCGCCTGAACCACGCGCGCGGGGTAACGGTCAATATGTAACGTCCTGACCTTTCGGGATGGACGCCGGGGTTCGTTTATCGCGGAGACACAGAGTCGACACGGAGAGCACAGAGAGAAAGGGAATATTCTCTCCGCGCAGCCTCGGTGTTCGCTGTGTCTCCGTGGTGGGGCGTCTCTCGATCGCACCGTCACGGAAACGCCGCGCATCCCTTCGTCGATGCGTCGGCCAGCATCTCATCGCGTGCCGGGGGCACCTCCGTCCTCTGCAGGTGCCACGGTCTCCTGCTCTACCGGCTTCGTGTAGAGGCGGCGATCGTCTGACGTCAGGCATCGACCAGTGGCCAGGTCGAACTGCCAGCCGTGCATGGTGCAGGTCAGGATCCCGTCGCGCACCTCGGCGAACCGGGTCAGGTCCGCCTTCAGATGGGGGCAGCGTTTCTGCACCAGGTAGTCGCCGCACCGCCAGAGCTCGTGCACTGGCGCTTTCTCGGCATAGTAGCCCTCGCAGTACTGCAGTCGCTCCGGCGTCAGGCACTTGAAGAAGTTGTAGACGTACTCGTTGTACGGTCCCTCCCGCTCGGCCTCGAAGCGGCAGGACAGGAAGAGCGAGTTGACCCAATCCTCCTCGTGACGGAGGATGCAGTCTTCCACCAGCGCTGAATCCGTCCAGAACTTGTAGCGACACTCCTCGCCGCTCCAGCGGTAGACCTTCCGATCGACAAAATCGATGACGATCTGCTCGGAAGAGCAGTCGAGGAGGACTCGCGCATTGACGCCCGCGCAGGTAAGGTCCGCCATCTCCAGAAGTGGTTCAAACCACGCCTGGAGTGCGGGCAGAATCTCCACCTGACCACGGGGCCACCCCGCTTTGATGGCCTGGATCCGAGGTCGCACGCGCGCCTGATACGCCTCGAGGTAGGCGCGTTTGTCGCGGAAGATCGCCAGGACGTCCGCCTCGGGCATCGGATGCACGACCGAACAGTGCTCGCCCTCCAGCGTGATCACACTTCCCGGCACGACCAGGTGTCCGCGCTCGTTCCCGTGCGTGCGCAGGTACTCCAGGAACACGGTCTGATCGTAAAAGATGTTGGTCGGATCGCCGTCGACGTCGTTGAGGTAGAACAGATCGTCGTCGAGGAAGCAGGGCGGACCGGCCGAGGGGAAGATGTGCACGGCGCCGATTCCATTGGCGTAGCGCAGCGCCCTCGCCAGCTGGTTTTCGCGCTTCCGTCTTGCCCAGGCCTCCTTGACCTTCGGGGGGAACCGGTAGACCATCGGGAACCAGATCGCTCCCGAATACTGCAGGAAGTGGGCGTGGAAGGGTCCCATCTCCTGGATCGCCGGAATGTCGAGCGGGTGCGCATCGTTCTGGTTGAAGACGCGGGTCTGCCCATCGTCGACGATCAGAGCCGAATCGCCGATTGGGCCGTCGCTGGGTGCCGTCAGCGCCACGATCGTGAACCGGAGACCATTCACCTCGACGGGCTCGCCGTTCCTGGTCTTGACGAACGAGCTGAATCCGAGAGAACGAAGCTCGCGCTCGAGGTGATCGACCGGAAAATCCGGCATGAGAACCGTCGTGCGTTTGTCGACGTGCTCGACCAGGAACTCGGGATCGAAGTGATCGTGGTGGGGATGAGACACGTAGAGAAAATCCGGCCGGCCGATCCGATCGAGATCAAGCGCCTCGTTGCTCGGAAAGGGAAACCACGAGGCGTAGTATGCCGGGTTGAACCACGGATCGCAGAGGATACTCCCCGCGCCGGTCTCGATGAAGAGACCAGCTTGCCCCAGAAACGTAATCTCCATTCCGCTCTGTCCTTTGCTCGACCTGATGCAGGACCACGGGAGCCATCAGGGCCTGACATTCGGGAAGACGCCCCGTCAGGCCAGTCTCCCAGAAGCCATCCCCGAGCATCTCCCTTGTGAAGACACCAGGGAACTGGTCGTCACCACCGGGACTCAGCAAATTGCAGACCATAGCGGGCGATTGCTCGTCGGGCGGGTGGCGTCTGTCGTTAACACTCTTCTCCTCGACTGCTCCGCCCCGGTGGACTATCATGAGCACGAGACCATCTGTTCGAGAGGGAAGGGCATGTCAATCCCGCTGTCCCCGCGTTCCACGGACGTAACCGACAGGGCCACGGTCGGGGCGCGGATCCGCGCCCTCGTCGAGAAGATCCGCGAGGCTGATTACGCCTATTACGTGCTGGATTCGCCGATCATGGACGACGGCACCTATGATGCGCTGCTCCGCGAGCTCCGTGCCCTCGAAGAGGCACATCCGGACCTGATTCTGCCGGGCTCGCCGACCCAGCGCGTTCCCGGTCAGCCGGTCGAGAGCTTTGCCAAGGTCACGCACCTCGAGCCGGTCCTCTCGCTCGGCAACTGTATGTCCGAGGAAGAGTTCCGTCGGTTCGATCAGCGTGTCACCGCGCTTCTCGGGCATCGCCCCGCGTATCACTGCGAGCCAAAGTTCGACGGCCTCTCGATCGCACTGGTCTACCGCAACGGTCAGCTCGCGGTCGCCGGTACCCGTGGTGATGGCACGACCGGCGAAGACGTGACCGCCAACGTCCGGACGGTCCGTTCGATCCCCCAGACCCTCTGGGGCCAGCCACCGGCAACCCTGCAGGTACGGGGCGAGGTGATCATGGATCGCGACGCCTTTCTGGCCCTGAACGATGCGCTCGTCGCGGCGGGCGAAGCGCCCAAGGCGAATCCGCGCAACGCCGCGGCAGGGTCACTGCGCCAGCTCGATCCCAAGATCACCGCTAGCCGCAAGCTTCGTTTCTTCGCCTATTCGGCCTACTCTCCGGAAGGCCTGCCGGTAGCCACTCAGGCTGAGCTCATCGCCGCGCTGCGCACGTGGGGGTTTCCCACGAGCCCGTACAACCGTCTCGTCAACGACGCTGACGAGGCGCTCAGCTACATCCGTGAGATGGCAGAGGGGCGTCATCGCTGGTCATTCGACACCGATGGCGTTGTCGTCAAGGTCAACTCGCTGGCTGACCAGGCAGAGCTCGGCGTCGTCGGCCGCGAGCCGCGCTGGGCCATCGCCTACAAGTACCCACCTGAAGAGGCCTACACCGTCCTGAAGAACATCGTCGTCCAGGTTGGGCGAACGGGCGTTCTGACGCCGGTCGCCGAGCTCGAGCCCGTCACGGTGGGCGGCGTCCTGGTGAGCCGAGCCACGCTGCACAACGCGCGCGAGATAGCGCGCAAGGATCTGCGTATCGGCGATACGGTCGTAGTCCGACGCGCAGGCGAGGTCATCCCGGAGATCGTCGCCGCCGTGGTCGAGCGACGGCCCGAGGACGCGAAAATCTGGCAGATGCCCGATACCTGTCCGTCGTGCGGAGCGCCAGCTCGCCAGGTAGAGGACGAGGTCGCGATCCGCTGCTCCAATCCGCCAAGCCGTTGCCCCGCACAGCTCGCCCAGGGGATCGAGCACTTTGCCAGTCGGGACTGCATGAACATCGAAGGGCTCGGACCCGCGGTCATCGAAACCTTACTCGCGGCGAAGCTGATCCGGGGACCGGCCGATCTTTACCGACTCTCGCGCGACCAGCTCCTACCGCTGCCCCGGTTCGGCGAACGAAGCGCCGATAAGCTCCTGGCAAATATCGCCGCCTCGCGCTCCGCCGAGCTGTCCCGCGTGATCGATGCGCTGGGCATTCCCCAGGTTGGCCACGAAACCGCGCAGCTCCTTGCCAGCGTCTTCGGGTCGCTCGATCGCCTCGCCGCGGCGACCGAGAAGGAGCTCAACGATCTGGAAGGAATCGGCCCATCGGTGACGGCCAGCATCCGGAACTACTTTGCCGACCCCGACAACCGCGCCCTCGTCGAGGCGCTGCTCGAGCTGGGCATCGGCCGTCCAGATGGCGCAGCGGCAGAGCGGGTCGAGCTGACCGGCGATGGACGTCTCCGTGGAACGTCGATCGTGATCACCGGCACGCTCTCGAAGCCGCGACGGTACTATGAGGAGCTGATCGAGCGCTCCGGGGGGCGCCTGGTCGATACAGTCAGCTCCAAGGTGAGCTACCTCGTCTGCGGAGATGCGCCAGGGAGCAAGCTGGAGAAGGCACGGAAGCTCGGGGTGCCCGTGCTCAACGAATCAGAGTTCCTGACCCTTCTCGGACAGGGGTGAGTCGACTCGGCTGGTGGACGTCGGTCCACCAGCCGAGAGACACGTTACCGCGGGCGAGCCTCGGAGATCTCACTCAGGCGACCTTGATTTCCGACCAGCCCGCCGATAATCGCGGCAATTACCGACAGGAGAAGGATAACGAAGGTCACCCACGCCGACGTCACCGCGGTTCCGGCTGCTGCCCCGGCTGGTGGAGGCGTCGCGCCGACAAATCTGAGCAGATCGGACACGAATGGCACCCGGGCCAGGTTGGCCAGGGAGCTGATCCCAGACAACGTGGCGGCAATGATGAACACGACCGTGAAGACGATCGAGACCGCCCAGACGAGCAGACCGTGTGCCCCCGCCACCAGCGGGTCGATAATGTTCAGGGTTCGACCGGCGAACCAGCCGCCGAGGAAGAAGGCGATGATGACGCTGATCGCCTCCCAGATCGCGACGCCAGTCGCGCCCGAACTGACCCCGATTGCGACGCCGAGCGAGCTCAGCAAGAGAAACACACCGAGCGCGACGAACACTCCACCCCACGTGGGTGCCCATTCGACGAGGCCGGCGACGTTGAACGGCATCGCCGAAGGTACCGTACTCGGTCCCACGTAGCGCAGAGGTTCCGGCGCGCGTCCGGGGCGCTCCTCCTGAGGAGTCGGCTCTCGAATCGGTTCGCGCATACTACCTCCTCCTGACTAGTCCAGGTGCCCGCTCGATAGTGCGGGACGGTTCGTGGGGCAAATTGCGTGCCGGTTCTGCTGGCATCGATTATGTAGTCTAACCAGACGTGGATCTCATCTCGGGTATCGCGGTTATCACAGCGGTCTTCTTGATCGCGCTGGCGGTCGTCGCGCACTCGCTGGCCCGCTTTCCCGGACCGACCGGCGAGCCGGGGAACGATCAGGTCGAGTATCTGATTCGGAGACGGTCGCAGACGACGTTCGTCACCCTGCTGATTGGCTTCTTCGTGGGGCTGGCCAACGTGCTCGTGGCGGCACAGCTCCCGGTCATCGCCTTCCTGAACGTCGCCGTTGGCGCCGCCACGATCGCTATTCTCTACACCGTCTCGCGACGCTCCGCCGATGACGAGCAGTGGCGACACTAGCGCCGACGTCCGCCACGGCGACCAGTCCTCGCCGTTTCGAGACAAAACAGCGCGGGGTCACGAGCAGGGCGGTTCTCGGGCTGTCTCAGTGCTCTCGCGAGCTGGCCTTGCCGCCGTGCTGAGCGTGAGCAGCCTGGGCGGTCTGACCCATCGCGGTGAAGAGGCGCCGCGCCTCCTCGGGCGAGAGTTTCGCGTCCAGGAGAGGCAGGTAGACGTCCTCTTCTTTCGAGAAATGCACGCTGATCAGAGTGTAGAGGCCGTAGAGAACTCGGCGCAGATCCTTGAGGTCAGCGTCGCTGACCGGATCCGCGGATAGACGTGTCCGCAGCGCTTTCAGTTCGTCGATCAGGCGACCAATCGCGATGTGATCCTGGCTCATCGTCGCGGTCGCCTCGGGTGCACCCAGTAGCGCTCCGACCGCGGGATACAGCACGCGTTCCTCTGCCTGGGCGTGGGGAATCAGATGATTCGCCAGGAAGGTGTAAGCGTCGTCGACGCTCCGGCGGAGTGTCCCACGCGGTACCTCTCCGATCGAATCGGCGACAGCACGCAGCGCCTCGATGTGCGAAATGAGCTCCTTGTGCTCCTCACGCAGTGGCTGCGTTACAAGCCCCATGATCTGCCTCCTTGCTACCCCCGGGCCGGTCGCCGGTCCGACCGGACTCAGACGTGGCGAGCAAATCTGCCGACGATCGGCTTCACGAGACGCTCGAAGTCAGCGTACGGCATGCTGATCGTATCTGTGTGCGTGCCAGCCTGAAACACGATCACATCGTCCTCGGTCAACGCCTTATCGACGTAGACGGGGAGGCCGTAGAGATTGCCGAAGGGCGGCATCGCTCCAACTTCGCAGTCTGGTAGAGCGGCGGCAAGCTCCTCCTCGTGGGCGAGGCGAACCGGCGCTCGTCCCACGACACGCTCGACTTCGTTCAGGTCGACGCGATGGGTTGCGGGCAGGGCCAACAGGTAGAGCGATCCATTGGTAGCCGCGACCACCACCTTCACCAGCTTCTTCCCCGGAACGTGCTCGCTTGCTGCCACCTCCTGGGCGGTGTAAGCAACCGGATGGTGCTGCACCTGGTATGACACGTGATTCCGCCGCAAGAAATCCTCCAGTCGATCTTTGCAGCTCATCTGTCTTTCTCCCCTTCCGTGATGCCCCTTCTGGGCGGCCTCGGCGCACCGGACGCAGAGGTGCGCCCAGGGCAAGACCTGCAATCTCTCAACCGGTATCGGGAGCCCACACTCATCACACACGCCGTAACGGTCTTCCTCGAGACGGCGAAGTGCCGCGTCGACCTGGGCCAGGTGATCGCGCTCAGCGCGCTCCAGTGTCAGGTCGAGCGCCTGCTCGGCAATATCGCTGGCGACGTCTGCCTGACCGCCGCCCGCGTCGCTCTCCTCTCCCTGACTCTCGGCAAGAGCCTGCTCCGCCGCAGCGAGCGCAGTAATTCGCTCCAGGATCTGCTGACGCTCACGTTCGAGACGTCGGCGTTGCTGGTCTTTGAACTCTGCCGTCAACGTCGCGGTCGTCATCGCTTCACCACCCTCCACGCGGCACCGCCTCGCCAGGATCATCGCATCGATCCGTTGTTCGCGGCGTTAACCGCGGTAAACGCCGGGTAAACGGAAGCCCGGGCGCGCCAGGACCGTTTACCTGGCGTTTACCAAGTGCAAGGCAGCAGTTTACCTCTGCTGCGTACCCTCTCATGAGCCGAACAGCGTCGGCCACGGTAAGGATCAGACGCGGCTGATATACTGTAATCATCAGGGGAGACGACATCGTGGCTGATACCTCCGAAAGTCTCGCCGTCCGGGCCGAACCTGGTCATCGTGATACTGCGACGGGATCTGCCTCGGAGCCACCTTTCCGAAGTCCGAATGGCCCCCCGGTGGTCAGCTCGACCGACACCAGTCTCGCCGGAGCCCTGCGTGTCGCCACGGAGTACTCGATCATCGGCACCGATGCGAATGGTATCGTCGCCATTTTCAACGATGGCGCGCAGAGGATGCTCGGCTACTCGTTCGAGGAAGTGGTCGGGAAAGTGACGCCCCTGGTGTTCCACGATCCCGAAGAAGTCGCGGCACGCGCTCAGGAGCTGGGAATTGCTCCTGGCTTGGACGTCTTTCTGGCAGTGCCACGGAACGGCGTGGCCGAGACACGCACGTGGACGTATGTCCGAAAAGATGGGTCGCGCCTGCCGGTCTCTCTGACAGTCGCCGCCCTGCGCGACGTCAAGGGTGATGTTATCGGATTCATTGGCATCGCTCGCGACATTACCGACCAGCGGCGGGCTACCGAGGAGCTTCGCCGGCTGAGCCACCTCCAGGAGTCGATTCTGAACTCGGCCGGAGAGGGCATCTATGGCCTTGATCGAGCTGGATGCGCGTCGTTCATCAACCCTGCCGCCGCGCGCATGCTCGGCTACGAGATCGAGGAGCTGATCGGCGCGTCACTGCACGAGATCATTCATCACTCGAAACCGGACGGAAGCCCCTACTCACGCGAGGAATGCCCGATCTTCGGTGCGCTTCGCGACGGCGCCGTGCATCACGTCAGCGGCGAGGTGCTCTGGCGCAGGGATGGGACGAGCTTTCCGGTCGAGTACGTCAGCACGCCCATCCGCGAGGGGAGCAGCATCGTTGGCGCGGTCGTGATCTTCCGCGACGTCACCGAGCGCAAGCGTGCCGAGGAAGAGCATGCTCGGCTCCTACGCCAGGCCGAGGAAGCGGAAGAACGGTTTCGGAGTCTCCTGGAATGCGCTCCGGATGCCATTGTCATCTCGAACGATGAAGGGCGGATCGTCCTCGTCAACCGGCAGACAGAGGAGATGTTCGGGTACTCGCGCGACGAGATGCTTGGCCAGTTCGTGGAGATGCTCATCCCGCTGCGCTTTCGAGAGATGCACGTCATGTATCGTGCCGCCTACAGCTCAGCCCCACGTACCCGACTGATGGGCACCGGCTTCGAGCTCGTGGGATTGCGCAAAGACGGCACCGAGTTCCCCGCCGAGATCAGCCTCAGTCCATCGATGTCGACCAGCGGCCTCCTGACCACGAGCATCATCCGGGACGTGACCGAAAGAAAGCGCGCCGAGGAAGAGCGCGAGCAGCTCCTCGCCCGCGAACAGGCTGCACGGACCCGCGCAGAGGATGCCGCGCGGATCATCAGTCGCCTGCAGACCGTCACCGATGCCGCCCTGGCGCATCTCGCACTGGACGAGTTGCTCGACGAGCTGCTCGATCGAATCAGCGACGTTCTCGGCGTCGACACGGCAGTCATTCTCCTCCTGGACGAGGACAATACCCTGACGCCACGCGCGTGGCGCAGCCCGATTTTTGGGACCACCTCGCCGATCCGGATCCCTGTCGGCGAAGGGTTCGCGGGCCGCGTTGCCGCCGAGCGCCGAGCCATCGCCGAAGAGAACGTCGACAACAACAGGCTGCTCAACCCGGATCTGCGCGAAGCCAGGGTCCGCTCCCTCCTGGGCGTCCCTCTGCTGGTCGAAGGACGGGTGATCGGCGTTCTCCACGTTGGGACGGTCGATGCGCGCCACTTCTCGGCGGACGATACCCAGTTGCTACAGCTTGTCGCCGACCGTGTCGCGATGGCGGTGGACCGTGCCCGCTTGTACGAGCAGCAGCGTGCGGCACGGGCTGCGGCCGAGGATGCCCGCCACCGGGTCGAGTTTCTCTCCGAGGCAAGCAAGCTGCTTGCGAGCTCGCTCGACTATCAGACCACCCTCGCGAACGTGGCCCGGCTCGCGGTCCCGACCCTGGCCGATGCCTGCTTCGTCGATTTGCTCGAAGATGGGGTGCTGCGCCAGGTCGCGGTCGCTCACACCGATCCGGAGTACGAGGCTCTGCTGGAGCAGATCCGACGACGCCATCCCGTCGATCTGACCGCGTCGTACGGAATCGCCCGGGTCCTGCGAACCGGACGGTCGGAGATCGCGACAGTCACCGACGACATCGTCGTCGCGAGTGCCGCCGGTGACCTCGAATATGCCAGCCTGCTGCGCCAGCTCGCCTTCACCTCGTATCTGACCGTGCCGCTCCAGGCACGTGGCCGAACGCTGGGGACAATCTCCTTCCTCCTGGCGAAGTCCGATCGACAGTACGGACCGGATGACCTTGCGCTGGCCGAGGACCTCGCCGGACGATGCGCCCTGGCTGTCGATAATGCACGCTTGCATCGCGAGGCCCAGCAGGCGTTGGAGCGTGAGCAGGTAGCGCGTGCCGAGGCTGAGAAGCTCGCAGCAGAGCGGACGACGATCCTCGCCAAGATCACCGACGGCGTCGTCATTGCCGATCCGAGCGGGCGCGCGGTCTATCTCAACGAGGCTGCCCGTCGCCTTCTGCAGGTCGCCGCTCCCGACGCCGCGAACGACCGAATCTCCAAGCTCGACCACCCCTATTCGGGCCTTCTGTCCCGCGACGGGCATCCTCTCACCGACGACGAGCTTCCGATCGTGCGGGCCGCGGTTCACGGCGAGACCGTCATTGGCACCGAGATGCGCATCCGACGAGCCGGTGGCAAGGAAACCGTCATGGAAGGAAGCGCCACGCCAGTCGTGACCGAGAATGGTCTGCGCCTGGGAGCGGTGATGACGCTGCACGATGTGACGACCCAGCGCGACCTGGAGCGACAGAAGGACGAGTTTCTTGCCAACGTCTCGCACGACCTTCGAACGCCGCTGACCGCGATCAAAGCTTCCATCGGCGTCGTACTGGCGAATGAGCAGCCGGGTACACCCGAACCTCTGCATCGCATGTTCGTGAACATTCAGATCGAGGCGGACCGGATGGCTGCACTCGTGTCTGACCTGCTCGAGCTCACCCGGCTCCAGGCCAAGCGGGTTCAGTTCCGACCTGTCCACTGTGATTTGCGAGACGTGGTGCTGCGCTCGGCGCGTGAGATCGAGCCGCTGACGCAGGCGCGACGGCAGCAGCTTCGGGTGCTGGTCCCCACCGAGCCCATTCCCGGAATGGTCGACGTCGATCGCCTGGAGCGTGCCCTACTCAACATCCTCTCCAACGCTCACAAGTATGGTCGCAGCGAAGGACGCATCGTTCTGAGCCTGGAGAAGCGTGACGACGAGGTCGTATTCGCGGTGAGCGACGATGGTCCGGGTATTCCCGAAGAGGAACAGAAGCACATCTTCGAGCGGTTTTATCGCTCCGAGACAGAAGCGGTTCGTCGTCGTCAAGGCAGCGGGCTGGGTCTGCCTATCGCCAAGGCGATGGTCGAGCTGCACGGCGGTCGGATCTGGGTCGAGAGCCAGCCGGGTAAGGGAGCTACGTTCCGTATCGCTCTTCCCCTCGCATCCGCCCCGATATCGTGTCAGGAGGAGGACGGCTGATGAAAATACTGGTGGTGGACGACGATCCACATATCCTGGAAGCGTTGACGGTCGGATTTCAGCTCCAGTGGCAGGATAGCACGATCATCCCGGCGAGCGATGGAGAAGTCGGATTGCGCGCCTTCTACGAGCACAATCCGGACGTGGTCGTCCTCGACGTCGCGATGCCAGGCAAGAATGGCTTCGAAGTACTGCAGGAGATTCGCCGCGTCTCGGACGTGCCGGTAATCATGCTGACCGCGCGTGGCGAAGAGACCGATCAGGTTCGTGGCCTTGAGCTCGGCGCGGACGATTATGTCGTAAAGCCGTTCAGTCATCTCGCCCTCCTCGCGCGGATCAAGGCAGTACTGCGTCGCGCGGAGCTTCCCCCGCCGGTCGACGCCTTGCCCAGCTTCGTAGCCGGCGACCTCGCGGTTAACTTCCAGAACCATCAGGTCACGCTACGCGGAGAACCAGTCCGGCTCACGCCAGTCGAGTACAAGCTTCTCTACCATCTCGTGCGCAACGTCGGTCGACTCATGCCGCATCAAGCTCTGCTGGATCGGGTGTGGGGCGAGGAGTACGGAGCGACGACGGATCACCTCAAGGTGTTTATCAGCCGTCTGCGCGCCAAGATCGAAAAGCCCGGCGAGCCCCATTTCATCGAGACCGAGCGCGGCCTCGGCTACCGCTTCGTCCGGCCCCGAGAGAACGCACCGCGTTCGCCTGCCGACCCGAAGCCGTCTTCCGGGTGAGTCGACTGCGCGGGCCGCGATCGCTCGTTTTGGCTGCCCTCTCTCTTTTGAAGAGACGACGGGTCAGTTCCGACGATTTCGACCCACGAGGATCAGCACGCCTGCCACGATGAGCACGATCGGCCAGAGCTGACCAAGGTCCGCGATGCGAAAGAGCCGCCTGGGCGTGACCCGTTCCCGCGAGCCCAGCTCCGTCTGCTCTGGCGGTGCCTGCTCCGGGCTTTCCTCGACCGGAGCGCTCGTCTTTTGCTCACTCACGTTCCACCTCCTGCCATTCATCGCGACGCACGTTCTGCCAACGTGGCAGGCGAGCTCAGAATCCGAACACGATCGTGACCTGGGCCACCACCGTCACCTCGCCAGGCTCGATCGGCGCGGCTGCCGCGGCGACACCCGCGCCGGCGGGCTTCTCGCCGAGCGGCATCGGTCCACTCACCGACATCTCGGTCACCGACTGGATCCCGGAGATCTCGACGCCGAGCGCTTCGGCCATGACGCCGGCCTTCGATTTGGCCTCGCCGATTGCTGCCGCGAGCGCCTTGTTGCGCAACGCCGACTGATCCTTGAGCGTGAACCGGACGTTGCTCGCCAGATTCGCGCCGGCTTTGACCGCCGCGTCGAGCACCGGGCCGACCTGGTCGATCGCGTCGACTCTGACGGTGACGTGGTTCGAGGCCACGTAGCCAGTCACAGCCTGGTCCTCGCCGATCACTGGGTAGAGCGAAATGCCGGTCGTTTGGATCGCCGATGCCTGAACGCCCAGCGTCTTGATCGCGTCGATCACTTTTTGCATGGTCTGGTTGTTCTGGTTCTGGGCTTCCTGCGCGCTCGGCGCGCGAGTCTCGACCCCAGCGCTGACGATCGCCAGGTCTGGTCGGGCGCTCGCCTGCCCTGTACCTGTCACGACGAGCCCGTGAACCGGTCCGGAGTCCTGACCGATCGCGATGCTTCTCGCCGACGACGGCGTGGAGTCAGCCACTAGCCGAGGGCTGGCTCCGGTTGGCGCGGTGGCCCACGCGTCTGGCGACGCTGGCGGAACGAGGTTGCCCGTGGAGCAGCCGACCAGCGTGAATGACGCCACGGCGACAGCCAGAATTGATCTAAGTGAACGCCTGACCCTCTCGATCATCGTCTTCGCCTCTCGCCGAAGTCTGGACAACCCCGCCGCGTGTCCAAGCGATATCATCGCCCCCCAACGTCAACATCTCTGTGAACCGTCGTTGAGATAGGGTAAACACAGGCACCGAGGCCGCGGGTTCACCCGGCGACCTCGGTGCCCGTGTCTGACCAGACTGCCCAATCCGGTGAAAGCTACTGCCCGTGCTCGGTCTGGGAGCTAGCCCCCCGATTCGCCTGCGCTATCGTGGGCGGTCTCGCGTACCGCGGCCGGCCGGACGATCAGAATTGGCACGGCCGCCCGCTGGACGACGCCCGTGGCGACACTGCCCATGATCAGCCGCCTGAGACCACTACTCCCGTGGGTCGACATGGCGATAAAATCCACAGCCTGCGCACGGGCGGTATCGGTGATCGTCGTCACGGCAAAGCCGAACTCCTCCTTCACCTCCACGACCGCTCCCTTTGCCCGGAGGCGCTCGGCGATCTGATCAAGGTAGGCACGGGCCGCTTCCAGCTCAGGCGTCGGATCGATCATGATGTAGGCCGAGGGATCCGCATAGGCATACGCGGCGGGATATGGCTCGACGACCCGGAGCAAACGTAGCTCGGCGCCAAGGACCTTTGCCAGCTCGAGCGCAGGATCGAGCGCTTCTTCGGACAGCTCGGAGCCATCGAGTGGGATGAGAATGCGCGGTGCGCGATCTTTGTGCGTGGTCGGCTGGCATTCGGCCGGCACCAGAAGGACGGGGACGGTCGATCGGCGCATCACCTCGTCGGCAACACTCCCGTAGACCCATCGTCCCAGGCCAGAACGGCCGTGCGTAGACATGACGATCAGATCTACCGTCTCCTGCGAGATCTCACCGACGATGATCTCGCCGGGAATGCCAATGGCGACTTTTCTGTCGACGGGTACTGAGCCAAGGCGTGTGCTCACCTCGGAAAGGTAGGCTTCAGCATCGCGGACGTGCTGTGTCTGATCCGCCGAGGCCGCATCGGTACCACCTTCGGTGGGTGAGACCACGCGCAGCAGAATCACTCGTGCCTGGCTGGCCTCTGCGATCATGCGCGCGTAGGGGAGCGCTCGCTCCGCGAACGGGGAGCCGTCCAGCGTCAGCAGAATACTTCGATACACCAGGTCCCTCCATCATTTTCGTCACGACGCACGTTGGTCTCCGACGTGAATACAGCAGTTGATGAGAGTATACGATAGGTTGACGGACCCACCTGATATCGCGACATCAGGGTGTGGATTCCTCGATCTGCAACGCGTCACGGAGCTTCTCTGCCGACCGCTCCGCGTCGACCGCCTCGTCGCTCAGCGCGCGAATACGCTCGACGGTCAACCGAACCGCCTCCTCGCGGACACTCGTCAGATGCTCGCCTTTCTGGACGAAGTGATCACTGGCGGGTGGATCACGGTATCCCCACTCGAGGCGCCAGTGACCGGCGCGCTGACGAAGCGTCGCGTAGGCATGACCATACCGATCGGTCCAGAAATAGACCGTGTTTTCGGACATTGCTCTCCTCCTCGCGCCAGGAGCTCACGGTCGCGGCCGACCGTCGAGGTCCAGACGTCGCGCCAGCTGCGAGACTAGTCGAGGTACTCGCGCAGCTGGCGACTCGCATTCGAATGGCGGAGCTTCCGGATCGCCTCGGCCTCGATCTGTCGCGCCCGCTCACGGGTGACCCCGAGCGCGGCACCCACCTCGTCGAGTGTCCGTCGGCGGCCATCTTCCAGGCCGAATCGCAGCACGAGGGCGCGTCGCTCACGTGGCTTCAGCTCGTCCAGCACCGCGTCGATCTGCTCGTGCAGGAGCTGCTCGGCGACAATATCCGTTGGCGATGCCGAGGTGCGATCAGGGATCAGATCTCCCAGCTCGCTCCCCTCGCGCACCGGCGCCTCCAGGGAGACCGGCGTCGCCAGGGCGCGCTGAATATCGCGCACTTTGCTGAGCGGAACCGCGGCTGCCGCGGCGATCTCCTCCGGCGTGGGATCACGACCGAGGGTTTGTTGCAGATCTCGCATCGTCTTTACCACTCGACCACTTGCCTCGAAAAGGTGGACCGGAACTCGAATCGTTCGAGCCTGGTCAGCGATCGCGCGGGTGATCGCCTGCCGGATCCACCACGTGGCGTAGGTCGAGAATCGATAGCCACGGCGCCAGTCATATTTCTCGATCGCACGTGTCAGACCGATGTTCCCTTCCTGGATCAGATCCAGCAACGGCACGCCACGATTCAGGTAGTGGCGGGCAATGCTCACCACCAGACGCAGGTTCGACTCGGTCAGACGACGACGCGCGTCGTCGCCCCGCCGCATATCGTGTCGAAGCTTCTCGCGCTCCTCGATCGACAGGTTGGGAGCGGCAATCGCGATCTGCGCAGCCTTGCCGCGCTCGATCGCCTGGGCAAGGGCGACCTCCTCCTCGGCTGTCAGAAGCGGGAACTGACCGATCTCACGAAGGTAGAGTGCCACCGGTCCCGGTACCTCGGTCTCCCTGGCGAGAGGCTCGAGCACCTCCTCTTCTTCCTCGACGGCTGGCAGCTCCTCGTACTCCAGGTCTTCGACGGCGCTATCGGTCGGTGGGTCGGAATCGGTCTGGACGCTGGCCTGACGACGCAGATGGTGGAGGACAGACGCGCCCCCGAACGCGGTCAAAAGGAGTGCGACGCCCACCGAGACAGTAACGGGCAAGCTAACGCGCCAGAGCGCCCCGCTCCGGAACCTCTCGCACCCACGGCGACGTTCGGTGACGCCAGAAACTGTCGCGTCCGATCGGGCACGACGTCCGAGCCATTCCACGAGCATTCGGACACGAGGCAGCACCGGTCTCACCTCCGATTCGATCAGTCGGATCGGCACGCCGCGCCGGAGGTCGATTCTCCGGAGCGAGGCACGTTCGCGCTGGGCGCTTCACCCCCGGCACGTCTCACGGGTACACGGTGGTAGGAGAGATGGGATGGGTGTGGGACGGTGCCGAGCGCACCGGCTCCGAGATCTGGTAGAACAGATCGGCTATCGCGTGGTTGTCCGTGAATTTGACGGCAAGATCGCTCACCGAGAGTATGCCGACGAGGCGGCCATCCTCGACGACGGGAAGACGATGGACCTGCTCGTGTCCCATGACCCGCAGTGCTTCTCCAATCGGCGCGTCCGGCGAGATGGTGATCGGCTCGGCAGTCATGAACTCGCGCGCACGATACTCCTGTGGATTGAGTCCAGCGGCGACGCACTCCACCGCGATGTCGCGATCAGTGATGATCCCGATGAGCTGACCGTCGGAGTTACAGATCGGAATCGCCCCCACGTTGAGCCGCTTCATCTGGGCAGCGATTTCGCTCAGGGTTGCATCCGGAGATGCGCAGCGAACGTCCACGGTCATCAGATCACGAACCAGCATCACAACCTCCTCAGAGGAGACAAAGCGTGCACCTTCCTGCCTGCCACTCCACCACGGGAATGGCCGAGATGTCTCCAGCCGCTAGCATCGCGCCGACACGTTGCCTCCCAGGTGAACCGACGTAACGTCCCGGTTAACGAAGCACTCTCGCCCCGCGGCGCACCGTCAGCCTGCACCGCTCGGGATCCCCGTGCCGGATCCAGGACGACACGACGGACCGGTTGGCGACCGGTTACGTCGTGTTTACTCCGGGCTACACGCGTGGCAACCACTCGGTGGCATCATGAGGCGAGGCGGCGATGGATTGTCGACGCTTTCTTATTCGCGGGCCAGACAGGGGAGGGCCAGGTGAGACTTTGGCCACGTACAGGCATGGAGTATGCTGCCTTGTTCCACGATCGAACGGACGCGGGTGCCCTTCTCGCGGAGAAGCTCGTCGCGTATCGAGGGCAGAAGGTGCTCGTCCTGGGAATTCCACGTGGTGGCGTTCCGGTGGCGGCTGAAATTGCGCGCCAGCTGGACGCTGACCTGGATGTGATCGTAGCGCGCAAGCTCGGAGCGCCAGGCTACCCGGAGCTGGCCATCGGCGCCGTCACCGCCAACGGTGGGCGATTTTTCAACGAAGACATCATTCGCGAGCTGAGGGTGTCCGATCAGTATCGCCAGGCGATCGTCACCCGCGAGACGGCAGAGGCACGCCGACGCGAGGATCGCTTTCGCGACGGGCGCCCGAGCGTTCCAGTGAAGGATCGAGTCGTTATCATCGTGGATGACGGCCTGGCAACCGGCGCTACGATGCGCGCGGCGGTTCGCTCGGTCCGTGCACAGAAGCCCGCAAAGCTGATTGTCGCCGTGCCTGTCGGCTCGATCGAGGCGTGCGAGGCCCTGCGCGACGAGGTCGACGAGGTCATCTGCCCGTACCAGCCTCGACTGTTCACATCCGTCGGTCAGTACTACGAGCATTTCGAACCGGTAGACGATGTACGCGTCCGGGAAATCCTGCGACACGCCCTCGCTCGAACGAGCACGCGCGAAAGCTCGGCGGCCGGGAACGTCAGTAGCTGACCCGCCGTCAGCCCGCGGCCGGCAGAATGAGTCTCGGGCCCATCCCGTCCCGTCAGATCGTGGCTCGATGTCGCCTGGCAAGATTCGCCACGTTCGAGCCCGCGACGGTCACTCTCGGAAGGAGACCAGATGAACCTGACGATCCTGGCGGGATCATCGAACCGTTCCCTGGCCGAAGCCGTGGCTGGGCAGCTCGGGACCACTCTCGGTAGCGTCGGCATCTACCGCTTTCCGGACGGCGAGCTTCACCTGGAAGTCCAGCAGAGTATCCGCGGAGACGATGTCTTCCTCGTACAGTCGACCAGCCCACCGGTGGACTCGAACCTGCTCGAGCTTTTGCTGCTCGCCGACGCCTGTCGCCGAGCGGGAGCTGCCCGCCTGACCGCGGTGATACCTTACTTCGGATATGCGCGACAGGATCGGCGAGCCACGGGACGCGAACCCGTGAGTGCTCGTGTCGTCGCGGATCTTCTCCAGGTCAGCGGTCTGCGACGGGTCGTGGCGGTCGACCTGCACAGCCCGGTGCTCGAAGGCTTCTTCTGGGTCCCGTTTGAGCACCTCACTGCCGTACCAACGCTTGCCGACACTGTCCGTCCCATCGTCACGTCCAAGAGCGTCGTCGTCGCACCGGATCTGGGGGCAGCGCGACTGGCAGATACGTACGCGCATCTCCTCCACCTGCCGGTCGCGATCGTCCACAAGACACGAGTCAGCGGAGAAGCTGTCAGCGTAACCGGCATTACCGGCGCCGTGCGAGGACGCGCCCCGATCATCGTAGACGACATGATCAGCACGGGCGGCACGATCGAGGCAGCGACCCGAGCCCTCTTATCGTCCGGTTGCCTGCCAGATATCAGTGTCGTCGCGACGCACGCGGTGCTGGTCGGGACCGCGCTGCAGCGTCTTAGCTCCCTGCCCGTGCAACGGCTGATCGTCTCGAACAGCGTCGAGCAGCCGGCGACGCTGTCGCCGCTAATCCAGACCGTAAGCCTCGGGACGCTTCTCGCCGAGGCCATCGGTCGTCTCCATCGAGATGAGTCGCTCGAGGACCTCCTGGTCCACCGGTAACCCGAACTGTTACGATCTCGAAACCTCCGGAAACGTGGCTTGCAACCTTCGGGACGCATACTGACGATGCCTGATGAGACAGGTCCCGCGGAAGGGACCGGAAGAGGCCACACTCGAAACCCCGCAAGGGAGGAACGGTCCGCGCGTCGATGTGGTGAAAGCCACGTGGCAGCGAAAGGTGGAAAAGCTGGAAGACGCTGCAAAGAAGTGGAAACGCTTCTCTGCTGCGGACCTGGATCATCGGGTCAGCACCTCGGCGGCTCGAACAACATCGTATCGGGTCAACCACGGTGGTGTGGTGGAGTTTCCTTCACTCCTGCGGCGGGACTGAGCCAGCGGTCGCGTCGTGATATCGGCGGCGTTCGTACCTCGTTCCAGCGACGAGCGCCGCCAATTTCTTTGGTTGCCTCCCGATCTCCGCGTGTCCCAACGCGCTCGGGACACGTCCGTGAGCACCAGGGAGGGTCCCAGATCGCAACCTTACAGCAACCTTTGTCAACCCCAATCGTCACCCGGACATGCGAGAGTCATCACAGCTTGGCTCCCCGGTAGGGACCGAGCGCATGCGCGCACGGGAGTACACGATGTCAACGCGTTTGTACGTGGGGAACGTTCCTTACAGCACCACCGAAGACGAGCTCCGACGTCTGTTCAGCCAGGTCGGGCGTGTGGATGCGGTCGAGATCCCCAAGGATCGGCAGACTGGGCGCCCGCGTGGCTTTGCCTTCGTCGAGATGGCGAATGATCAGGAAGCACAGAAGGCAATCGCTCGGTTCGACGGGTATACGCTGGATAGCCGGCGCATCCGTGTGAACGTGGCACAGGAGCGAGAGATACGAGCTGGGGGCTATACGCGCCGCTAACGTCCGCGGAAGTGTCCCTCGCCTTCCTCGATCGCGGCCCCTCGTTATTGGGGGCAACCCGCAGATACGCTCGGCTGGATCCGCCTCGGCGCCTGGATTGCGGTGTGGGCCTCCTCGACCTCAGCTTCCAGGTCGTACTCGAGAAAGTCGGGCGGGTAGCCCACGGCATAGACATACGATGGCGGCTCGACGACGCGAAGCAGGAGGACTGCCGCTCCCAGAGTCGAGGCCAGGTCAGTGGTCGGACCGAGAATCTCCTCGGCGAAGCTGGAGCCGTCGAGTGGAGTGAGAATTCGCGCGGCACGAACGGGCGGCCAGGGATGCTCACCGAGGGCCGGGATCAGTAGCACCGGAGTGCACGCCCGACGCACGACGCCGTCGGCCCGCTGCCGTAAAGCGCTCGCCCCACGCCTGACGGACCGTGAGTGGACATCGCAATCAGATCGACCTTCCGCGCGCGCCTCTTCGACGATCATCTCGACGGGATCACCACGGTAGACAGCGGTGCAGAAGACCGACTACTCGGGATCCGGTCGCGGCGTCGAGGCGATCGATCTGCGACTGCGGCGCGGCTCCTTTACCGTGATCACCGGCCGCATCGGCTCGGGCAAGTCCACCTTGCTCCGGGTCTTGCTCGGACTGCTTCCCCGGGAGGACGGCGAGATTCGCTGGAACGGCGAGGTCGTGGAAGACGCGGCCCAGTTCCTGGTGCCTCCGCGCGTTGCCTACACGCCGCAGACGCCACACCTCTTCAGCGAGACCCTCCGAGACAACATCCTGCAGGGGATCAGCATGGACGATCACGATCTGGACAGGGCCATCCGTCTGGCGGTGCTCGAGCGCGACCTGCTGGAGATGCCACGCGGGCTGGACACCGTCATCGGCGCGCGAGGCGTGCGCCTGTCAGGGGGACAGGCGCAGCGGACGGCCGCCGCCCGCATGTTCGTGCGCCAGCCAGAGCTCCTGGTCTTCGATGATCTGTCGAGCGCGCTCGACGTCGAAACCGAGCGTACCCTCTGGGAGCGAGTCTTCGCGCAGGGCGGCGACCTGACCTGCCTGGTGGTGACGCACCGGCGAGTAGCGTTGCGTCGCGCCGATCACGTTATTCTGCTCAAGGACGGCCGGGTCGACGCGGAGGGCACGCTGGAGGAGCTACTCGCGACCTCCGAGGAGATGCGTCGCCTCTGGCGCGGCGACGTGGGACTCGGGCAAGACGGGGAACCTCTCGTCGGTTTCGGACGGAGCTAGGTCGCGTACAACCCGCGTCTGTCACACCCGATTATCGGCCTCGCCGCGATGGCGAGCCCGAGAACGCCCACTCGCCGTACCGATTGATCACATTGGCCCAGTCCCAGCGCATGAGATTGCGTCGCCTCGCCGCGACGTTCGATGGAACGGCGCCCCAGCCGCGATGCTCGAGGGTCACTCGGGTTCCACCGCGGATCTCCTCGAAGCGGACCTCGACCTCGGTGCCGTCGATCTCGTGGCCTTCGTCGCGATACTCGAACACCAAGCGCACGCCTGGCTCCCAGACCGTAATGCGTCCACACTCGACACCTTCGTCGGTCGCGGCGTCGAGCACATAGATTTGCGCGACGCTCCGTCGCTCGCTTTGACGGACGTGGCGTAACTAGGTACAATAGATCTGTTCGGGGCGTGGCGCAGTCTGGTTCAGCGCGCGTGGTTTGGGACCACGAGGTCCCCAGTTCAAATCTGGGCGCCCCGACCAAACGAGTATCGCCGACGACGATACATCCGTACCACGTGGCATCCGGCCCTTCGCCCCCGCCTGGCTTTTTGACTGATCCCTCCCACGCGAGCCTCCCGCGGATTCCCCTGGCATCTCCTCCTGTGTACAATGGTCCTGTGCAACGGCGCGCCGGTAGCATGCCATGAGATCCGGGGCAGGAGGGCGTCGTGCCAGGCAACGAGAGGAGGTCAGAACGTGGGCAAGATCACCGTGCTAAATCCGCTGGGCTATCCTCCGAAGGTAATCGGGAAGCCGATGGCGCCGCGCCTCGACACGCTCGACGGCAAGACGATCTATCTGGTTGACGCCCGCTTCGACGACTCGGGCATCCTCCTCGCCCAGATGCAGAACTGGTTCACCGAGCACATGCCCTCGGTCAAAACCCGACTCGTCCAGCTATCGACCGTCTACACCCAGGATGATCCGAAGACCTGGCAGGAGATCAAGGCGAACGGCGACGCGGCGATCATCGGCGTCGGCCACTGAAGCACCTGTGCGCCGGCGGTCGCCGTGCACGGGATGACGCTCGATAGCACCTACGGAGTGCCGACGGTCTCGCTTCACACCAAGGTCTTCGAACGGGCGGTGCGCTCGGTTGCCCGGGTGAGCGGCATGCCCCGCGCCCGCTACGCCTTCGTTCCCATGCCGGTTATGGGCAAATCCCCGGAGGAGCTGCGCGCCTACGTCGACGGCAACGATCCGATCACCGGTCGACCGGTGATGCAGGAGGTCATCGAGGGCCTCACCCGACCCCTCGACGACGAGGAGCTGAAAGGCGTCACCTTCGAGCGCTCGACACCGCGGCTCGTCGAGCCCGACACCGAAGAGAACCTGCATCAGCTATTCCTGGAGAATAACTGGACCGACAAGCTGCCGATCATCCTCCCAACCGAAGAGCGCGTCGCGGAGATGCTGGCCCACACCAGCCGAAAGCCAGACGAGGTCGTCGGGCACATGCGGCCGACGCTGTTTCGCGAGTACTGGGAATACACCGTCGAGAAGGTGGCCGTCAACGCGGTGATGGCGGGAGCGCGGCCGGAGTATTTTCCAGTGATCCTGGCGCTGGCCGCGACCGGTACGAGTGCGCGCGGCAGCACGACGAGCTCGATGGCGGCGATGGCGGTGGTGAACGGACCGATTCGCCACGAGATTGGCATGAACGCGGGGATCGGCGCGATGGCCCCGTACAACCACGCCAACGCGACGATCGGCCGCGCCTACGGCCTGCTCTCGCAGAATCTGCAGGGGGGATCGGTCCCGGGCCTGACCTACCTCGGCTCGCAGGGGAACAACTACATGTACAACAGCATCACCTTCGCCGAGAACGAGGAGCGCAGTCCCTGGGAGCCCTTCCACGTCCAGCACGGCTTCAAGCCGACCGACAGCACCGTCAGCGTCTTCACGGGTTGCCGCCACACGTCGTTCACGCTCGGGCTGCGCGAGACGTATTGGCGCGAGCACGTCCGCAACATGCTGCGTGGGATCGACCCGCACAATCCGCCGACACTCCTCCTGGACCCGATCACCGCTCGACAGTTCATCGATCGCGGCGGCTTCGACACCAAGGAGAAGCTGATTCACTGGATCTACGAGAACGCGCGCATGCCGGCGGGCGAGTACTGGGACTACCAGCTCATCCAGAACTACATCTATCCGCGGGCGACGTTCGGCGAGGAGCCGTGGGCGACCTTGCTGAAAGCCGCGCCGGACGAGCTGATCCCGATGTTCCGCGAAGGGGATATCCACGTCGTCGTGGTTGGTGGCGAGACGAACGGCTACTGGCGCATCATGGGATGTAACTACGCGAAGACCGTCTCCGTGGACGAGTGGCGCTAAGAAGTAAGGAGGGTCAGATGCGGGTCCACTGGTTCCACCTGATGCCCTATCAGGATCTTCCCCCGGACTTCTCCCAGCGTTACCACAGCGTCTGGGTCGACGTTCCTTCCCACCTGTTCGATCCGGTGGCCTGCAGCCGGATGTACCACGAATACCTTGACGAGCTCGAAGAAGCCGACCGTCTCGGCTTCGACGGCATCTGCGTCAACGAGCACCACCAGAACGCCTACGGAATGATGCCGTCGCCCAATCTGATGGCAGCCACCCTCGCCCGCCGGACCAGGAACGCCGCGATCGTCGTCATGGGAAACAGCATCGCACTCTACAATCCGCCGGTCCGCGTTGCCGAAGAGTTCGCGATGCTCGACGTGCTCAGCGGAGGCCGGCTTGTCGCCGGCTTCCCCGTCGGTACCTCGATGGACTCGAACTACTGCTATGGCCAGACGCCAGCCACCTTGCGCGAGAAGTACGACGAGGCCCACAACCTCATCATCCAGGCCTGGACCCGCCCGGAGCCTTTCGCGTTCAACGGAAAGTACACCCAGCTTCGCTACGTCAATATCTGGCCGCGGCCGATCCAGAAGCCCCATCCACCGGTCTGGGTGCCGGGTGGCGGTAGCGTCGAGACCTGGGAGTGGGTGGCGCGTCGAAACTACGTCTATTCGTATCTGTCCTACTCTGGCTACCTCCGCGGCAAGCGGCTGATGGATGGTTACTGGGAGACCGTTGACCGCCTCGGCATCGACGCGAATCCCTATCGCGCCGGGTTCGCCCAGGGCGTCGTCGTCGCGGACAGCGATAACGTCGCCGAGGCAGAGTACTGGGAGCACGTCCGCTACTTCTATGACAAGTGTCTGCACGTCTACGAAGGCTTTGCCGACGCGCCGGGCTACCGAAGCATTCGCACGCTCGAGGCCAACATCCCCTCGCTCTCCGGCTCGACGCCGCGGAGCGTCCGTCAAGCAGCGACCTGGCGCGACCTGGTCGACGGCGGGGCGGTGATCGCGGGCAGCCCGGCCACGGTGCGCGACCGACTGATCGACCTGGCAAAGTCGCTCCGCGTCGGACACCTGATGATTCTGCAGCAGTTTGGCAATATGCCACGCGACAAGGTGAGGCGCAGCACCGAGCTGTTCGCGCGAGACGTGCTGCCCGCGCTGCGCGGGATCTGGAGTGAGTGGCCCGACCACTGGTACCCAACCGGGGCGCAGGCGGTGGCGTCATGAACGAGCGCATCGTATCGGTTCGCGATGGGCTGTTCTCGATTCAGGTCGCGGAGGCAGGCACGGGCCAGCCAGTGCTCTATCTGCACGGCGAGCTACCGCCTCCGGCCTGGCATCCCTGGATGGAAGATCTCGCTTCAGGCTACCGTCTCGTCGCCCCCCAGCACCCTGGCTTTGGTCGATCGACCGGGCTCGAGCACCTCGACGACATCCTCGACCTCGCGATCTACTATCTCGACTTCCTCGAAACTCTTGACCTGGATTCGATCGATCTCATCGGGGACTCGTTCGGTGGGATGCTCGCCGCCGAGATCGCAGCGCTGGCGCCCGATCACGTGCGACGGCTGGTCCTCGTCGCGCCACACGGCCTCTGGCTCGACGACACACCGACTCTCGACATCTTTGGCGTGTCCGCTGTCGAGCTGCACCAGATTGCCTGGGCGGATCCAGAGGGTACAATCGCGCGGCAGTTCGCCCCGGGCACCGGCACCGACGAGGAGGTGCGGCGCGCGTGGCTCGAGCGCATGCGCTCGCTCGCCGCGGCCGGCAAGTTCATGTGGCCAATCGCCGATAAGGGCCTGCGCAAGCGGATCCATCGGATCAAAGCACCAACCCTCCTCCTGTGGGGAGAGCGAGACCGGATTATCCCGACGGCGTATGCTGCGCTGTTCCGGGAGAAGATCGCACGATCCGAGGTCGTCGTGATCCCCGACGCTGGACACCTGCCGCTGATCGAGCAGCCGGGCCCAAGCGTCGACGCGCTTCGGCGATTTCTGAGTGGATCCATTTGACCTGGCGCTCGCCGGCGCACGGGCATGGTACCGCGTGTAATTTCGGCTCTCAGACAAAACGGACGGCAGATCGGCAAGCGTCCAGCTGAACCGACTGGTGGACGGGCCGGCCGCGCTGGATGGACTTGACGCCCCGTACCCGGCCTGGCGGCAGGGAGGAGTCCCGTTCTGCACCGCTTGCGGCTGCGTCTCGTCTGCGCTGATGCCACGGTCGATGCGGCACCGGCACCGTGGCCGGCAGCCAGCCCGTGGACGTCGCGCGACGCGTATGACCTCTGGCGGTTCGCCGTGATCCCTGTCCCGTAGTCGAGCTTTGTCGCAGCGGCTGCCCTCGGACCGGCGAAGGGAGCACCTCTACAGCAGCTGATCGTGCTCGCCCCAGGTCCCTGCCCGCGTGGAGGGATAGGGCCACCTCCTGACGTGGATGCTTCCTCGGCACCGCTCGGCGTCGTTCCGGTGGATCACGTACTGCTCGGAGAGGTCGCGATGGCTACCCGACCTGACGCAGCCAGTCATCGAATGACTGCTCCGCGGGGCGGTCGTGCAGGGCACGCTCCCGCGTCGGACTTTCGCCAGCCCTTCCGCGAATCGCGCTATAATGGCTCCGGTCGCCCCGGGACTCCTCCGACGAGGCGCTCGGCGCCACCTTTCAACACTTTCCCAAACCCAGGTATCCGTGAGTGGGACTGGTGGATCGATCGGTAGAATCTCCCCGCTGGAGCCGTCTGCAGATCGCGGTGGCCTTCGGCGCGCTGTGCTTGATCTGGGGTCTCGCGTTCGTCGTGATGCACGTCGGTCTTCTGTATGCGCCGCCGATCACCTTCACCGCCCTTCGCGCCTTCCTCGGCAGCGTCGCGCTCGCGGCGTATCTGCTCGCGACTGGTCGGTCATTTCCGCTTGATCGGCCAACTCAGATCACCGCGATCGTCATGGGAGCCACCAACGTCGCCGGGTTCTGGGGTTTTCAGAGCCTTGCCTTGCTACGGATCACGCCCGGCGAGACCGCTATCCTGATCTACGTCCAGCCGCTGCTCGTCGCGTTCGGCGCGTGGCTCTTCCTCGGCGAGCAGCTGCCGTTCCCGAGGGTGATCGGACTTTTCGGTGGATTTGCGGGCGTCGTCCTCGTGATCGGCGGACAGGTGCTGCAGCACGCGCATCTGTCCTGGATTGGCTATGGCAGCGCGCTCGCGGGGGCACTGTGCTGGGCGATTGGAACAGTCTACTTCAAGGGCCGCGCGCACGGACAGAGTCTGCTCTGGATCGCGGCGTTGCAGGCTCTCTATGGTTCGATTCCTCTCGTCGTGATCGCGGCCTTGCTGGAGCATCCCCACGTTGCGCCGACATTCGCTCTGTTCTGGACCCTTGCCTACGCCGGGCTGGGCGCGGCGGCGCTAGCCTACCTGCTCTGGTTCTCCCTGCTCCGCCAGCACGACGCCAGCACAGTCGCGGCGTTCGTCTTCCTCGTCCCACTCGTCGCGGTGATCGGCGACGGGATCTTCCTCGGCGACCGCTTTGGTCTAAACGCGTTCCTCGGAGGCGCGCTGATTGTGCTCGGGATCTGGCTCGTGAGTCGGCCCTACCCCAACCTGCACAAAAACGAGGAGCCGACATTCGTGCACGTTACCAGTAGACAATAATTTCTCTACTTACTAGAGTTGGTTTATCAAGTAATCGTGGAGCGCCGATGAGCATGGATCCAAACGAGCTAGGACTGAGCGAGGGCACGATCTATCGCGCGGGTCAGATGGCCCCGCCTGGTGAGTATGCGCGCGTCGGCCGGCCAGAGGTCATCATCACACTGAGTCAGGCAGGGTATCTTCCAGCGTCTTTCGACGGTACCGTTGCCCTGTACTACCGAGTCGTTCGGGTTCAGAACTCGATCACCCGTTAGCGAGGCGTCGATCTGAGCCTCATGCTCTGCTCACCGAGCACTTGCCTCGAGCTCGATGACGCCTTTGACGACCTCGTCTTTGCGCTGCTCGACGTACCGGAAGGCGTCTGGCGCACGATCGAACTCGAAACGGTGCGTAATCGGCGCGAGCAAGTCGACCCGACCGGCTGAGGCGAGCGTGATGGCAACTGGATGCTGGTGCGCGTAGCGGAAGCTCGAGCGTACCTGTAACCCGCTCCGGACGATGCGGTTGGTACTGATCGGGATTACTGGCTCCCAGGCAATGCCGACCAAGGTGATCCGTCCACCTCGGCGCACCAGGTCGAACGCCTGGCGAATCGTCGGCGTCGCGCCAACCGCCTCGATGACGACGTCGGCACCTTCTCCGTCCGTCAGATCACGCACGATCGAGAGCGGATCCGCGAGGCGTGGATTCACTGTCACCGTCGCCCCGAGCTGGCTCGCCACCGCGAGAGGCCGTTCCGCCAGGTCTATCGACACGATCGTCCCCGCGCCACGGATACGCGCCGCCTGGAGAATCATCAAGCCGATCGGCCCGGCACCCAGGATTACGACCGTCTCGCCCGGCTTCACGCCGGCCTCCTCCACCGCCTGGAGACCAACCGCGAACGGCTCGATCATCGCTCCCGCCTCATCACTGAGCGAGTCGGGCAGACGGTGGACCCATCGCGCCGGAACACACGCCAGCCCGGCCATCAGTCCATCGGTTGGGGGGATACCAAGAAAGCGCACGTTCGGACAGAGATTATAGTGCCCGAGTCGACAGAGCCTGCACTCGCCGCAGGCCAGCCCCGGCTCGACGATCACCCGGTCGCCGGCTCGAAGACCGTCAACTCCCGGGCCAACGGCCACGACCCTTCCCGCGGCCTCGTGACCGAGGACCAGCGGCCGCTGGAGAATGCTATCGCCGATACGCCCCTCTTTGTACAGGTGCAGGTCGGACCCGCAGATGCCAACCACCCGCGGGGCCACCACGACCTCACCTGGCCCCGGGTCCGCGCAGTCGCGCGTCTCGATCTCCAGTCGCCCGGCATTCTGCAGTACGACCGCATCGACCCGCGTCGCCATTCGTCTTCCATCCTTTCTTCGCCCCGTGTCACGTTCGTGCACCGTCTCGCCACGGGCGCAAGCCCTCTGGTCCACGATTCACCTGCCGACGGCAGCTACTTCTTCCGCGGTGCGGGGACCCCACGGCCGGGAATCTGCCCGAGCACCGGGAGATCGACCAGGTTCGCTATATCGTCCGACGTCACCGTATCATCGAGGTACTCGAGCAGGAACGCGAGGCCAATACCCACGGCCAATCCGACCAGCGATCGAGCCGCGAGATTGAGGATTGCGCTACGACCAGCCGGCCCGGCCACGATCTCCGGAGGATTGATGACGCTCACCACGGGATTCGCTTGAGCGCTGAGCGGATCGAAAATCGTCGTCTTCGCATCGGGCGACGTCAGGATATCAGCAACCGCTTGAGCGAGTGCCAGCGCTCCCGCGGACGTCGGGGACGAAATGGTCAGATGGAGCACACGGTGGGCCTTCTTCCCTTCGATCGTGCCGGTCGGTGGCCCTCCAGGAAAGTTCTTCAGTCGGTCGCGGACGCGCTGCAGGAATGCATTGCTCTCGACCGTGTCGATCAAATCGTCGTTCAGGTACTCGGACGCCAGGTACGAGTAATAATCGTGCGAGTAGTAGTCGCTCGTCTCCGGCGTCGCGCGCGGCTCAACCGACAGGATCAGCGCCGCCTGATACGGGGTGGCGACCTGGGGAATCAGGTAGACCGAGGCAGCCGCGACGACGAGCGCGACGAGAAACGTTCCGATCACCACCGGGGCGCGGTCTACAACGACCCGCCAGTACTGTCGAAGCTCCACTCAATACGCTCCATGCCCGGAAATGACCGCCGGGAGTGTCCGTAGCAGGATCTTGAGATCCAGCCCGAGCGTCCAGTTCTCAATGTACCATATGTCAAGAAGAGCCGTTTCGTCGAAGGGGAGATCGCTCCGACCCGAGACCTGCCCGAGGCCGGTGATGCCCGGATAGACCTGCAGCCGGCGCCGGTGCCATTCCGCGTACTGATCCACCTCCCAGGGGAAAGGCGGTCGTGGACCAACCAGGCTCATGTCGCCGCGCAGAACGTTGAATAGCTGCGGAATCTCATCGAGGCTGAAGCGCCGCAGCCAGCGTCCCACCCGGGTCCGGCGAGGATCGTTGCGGATCTTGAAGATCGGTCCATTGGCTTCGTTCTGAGCGATCAGAGCCTGAAGCTCCTGATCGGCGCCGTCGCGCATCGAGCGAAACTTGAAGAAGTCGAACGGCTTTCCCCAGCGCCCGATACGAACCTGGCGCACGATGATCGGCCCGGGGGAGTCAAGCTTGATCGCGATGGCGATCAGCAGCATCGGAACCGCCAGCACAATCAGCGCGATGCTCGCCACGAGCACGTCGACGATCCGCTTGATGACCTGCCCACTCCCGGGCAGGCTCACCTCGCGCAGACCGATCAGCGGAATGCGGTTGATCTCGACGACGTCGACCTGGTTCAGGCTGAGGTCATAGAAATCCGGAACGATCCGGAAGCGCACGTTCAGCCGGGAGCACGCGATGACGATCTCGGTGACCTTCTGATGGGACGCCGATGGGAGCGCAATGATGACCTCGTCGATCTGATGCTGCCAGACGAGTTGAGGAATCTCCGCCGTGGTTCCGAGATATTCGAACCGCCCCAGCGACTGCCGAGGCTCGTCGTCGACAAATCCGACAATCTTGTAGCCCAGCTCCGGCTGCGCCACGATATTCTGCATGATCATGCGTCCGAGCGGCCCCTCGCCGACCACCAGGACCCGCTGGAGCCCGATCCCCTTCCGTCGCAGGTAGCCGCGCCAGCCACGCTCCACCACCCGTGCCATCGCCAGGAGAACGATGATCGCCACGCAGGCGTAGATGAAGACGAGACGCGAATAGCCGAACGGGCGGACGTAGAACACGGCCACGATCATGATTGCTACGCCGACCAGCGCCCCGGCGGTGATGCCGGATACCTCGTCGGCCCAGCCCTGCCGACGGCGTCGGCCATAGACCCCGTTCAGCTTGTAGATGATTAGCAGGCAGACAGTCAGAAAGGCCTGGATGCCGAAGTAGCTGCTGATCGGAAGATAATCTGCCGCCGCGACCTCGCGAAACAGCTCGAGCTGATAGCGGAGGTACCAGGCGATGGCAAACCCGAGATTGATCAGGACCACGTCGATCAACGCGAGGAGCACGCCCGGTAGGAAAGGGGCTCGTGTGCGAGCCATGGCTAACTCTCAGTCTTATCCAGCGTCAGGAACAACCGAGCGAGGTGACACCCAAAGCCGTCTGGTAAGCCTTCAAGGTAGACCTCGCCGCCTCGTCCCAGGTGAATTGCCGAGAGCGCTCGATCCCACGCACCGAGAGCTCGTGGCGCAAGGCATCGTCGCTCAGGACCGTGACTAGTGCCGTGGCGAGGGCTTCGGGGTCATCTGGATCGGCCAGAACCCCGGCATCTCCGACGACCTCCGGTAGAGATGACCGGTTCGACGCCACCACCGGCGTCCCACACGCCATCGCCTCGGCCACCGGCAGACCAAAACCCTCGTAGCGCGACGGGTAGGCGAACAGCGTGGCCGCATTATACCACAAGGGCTGCTCGTCTGTTGAGACGAAGCCGACGAGGCGAACGTACGGCCGCACGCCAAGATCGTCGACCAGGCGAGCAATCGGCTCGTCCCCCCAGCCACGGCCACCGGCGATGACCAGCGGCTCGGTGACGCCCCGACGCCGAGCCTCGGCGTAGGCACGCAGAAGTCCGACAACGTTCTTTCGCGGCTCGATCGTCGCAAGCGATAGAATGAAACGCTCCGGGAGCCCCTTCGCCGCGCGGAACCGTTCGAGCCGCGCGAGGTCTGCCTCCGGATGGAAGCATTCGTCAACGCCGTTGTAGATCACGTCGATGCGATCCGTCGAGATCCCGAGCAGACGTACCATGTCCTGTCGCGTGCACTCAGAGACGGCGATGAAGCGCCTGGCTCGCCGCGCCGTCCACCGACTGAACGTTTGCAGGTAGACGCGGTTCTGCCGATTGAAGGCCGACGGCAGCAGGAAATAGCTGAGATCATGAAACGTCACCACCATCGGGCAGGGCGCCGCGAGCGGCCCGACGTAGGCCGGCGCGTGCAGCAGCTCCACGCGGTCCCGCTCGAGGATCAGCGGCAGCACCAGCTGCTCCCAGAGTATTCGCACGATCGGTCGGTAGGTAGGGAGGTTTGCCTGTCGCACGCGCATTGCGACAAGCGCAGGCGCGTCGACGGGCACGTCCGGCCCGACGAACACCGTACAGCACTCGGGGCCAAGCCGTGGCCCGAGATGGGCAAGCGTGCGATCAATGTAGCGACTGATCCCGGCACTTCGGTACCAGTGCTGATAGCTCAGGAGCTGCGCGTTAAAGGCAATGTGCATGACCCGGACCGAGGCAGGAATCTCCCCTGCCGCACCGCATTATAGCCGCTCGGTCGGCGGAGAAGGACAGCTTCCGGGCAAAGGCGTGGCTCGGCCAGACCCGGGAATTGTCACGCGTGGACCGATCGTGCTGCCCGGCACGGCACGTGATTGACCTCCCTCCTCTCAACTTCGTAGACTTGACACGGGATGAGGCCAGGACCATCCACCCGGTGCTTCGACCCGATGCCGGGGCGATCCCTAAAACGCCGACACCGACCGTCCTGGCAGGCCAGCTCGGTAGCTCGCGTGTTGCGCTCGACGTCTCGAGGCTACCGGCAGGAAGAACGTATCACCCGGGAGCGGGAAAAGGGAATTAAAGGGAGGGACGATTCAATGTCTGTTCGCGTCGCGGTGATCGGCTGTGGTGCCATCGCGCGGGCACACGTCCCCGCGATTCGCGGAGCCGAGAACGTCGAGCTGGTCGGTCTCTTCGATCAGGATCTCTCTCGTGCCCGAGAGATGGCCTCCCAGCACGGGAACCCGCGTGTCTACGGAAGCTGGCGCGAGGTGCTCGACGATCCGCAGGTCGATTGCGTCGATCTGCTGCTCCCCCATAACGCCCATCACCAGTTTGCTGTCGAGGCGGCGGCGGCTGGTAAGCATATCATGGTCGAGAAGCCCATCGCCACGAGCCTCGCCGAGTGCGACGACATGATCGCGGCTGCAGAGCGCAACCGCGTCGCACTGATGACGTGCCACACCGTGCTCTTCGAGCCAGGCGCTCAGAAGGTGGAAGAGATCATCCGATCCGGACAGATCGGCGACGTCTACATGGCCCAGACGATCGGCCTGGAAGGACCATCGACGGTGAGCGTACGACCCTGGCTGGCCAATAGTCGTGGAGGCGGCGTCCTCATGGCCCAGGCGATCCATCAGATCTACTTCCTCCAGCACCTGCTCGGCCCGGTCGCGAAGGTCAGCTCGGTCATCGGCAAGCGAAAGATCGTGCCGATGACGACCGACGACACCTGTCTCGCGCTGCTCGAGTTCCAGAGCGGTGCGGTTGCCGAGATCACCAGCACTTTTGGCCAGACGGTCGGACCGTATAGCCGTGGGACGTATTTTTACGGCTCGGAGGGCTACGTGTCCTATCAGCCACACAACACCGCGCTTCGCCCGAACCGGCCGCTCGAAGTGGTGTCGGAGAAGACCTACGGCGACCGCGAGCTACACGAGGTCTCCTATGAGCAAGAAAGCCAGTTCAAGCGCATGTGGCAAGCGTTCGGGGCGGCGATGGCGGCCGGACAGCCACCGCCGGTCACCGGTCAGGACGGGCGCGCGGCGATCGAGGTCGTACTGGCAGCCTACCGCTCCGCGGATGAGGGCCGGACCATTGCGTTACCCCTGACCTGAACCACGCGACCGCCGGCGCCACGGCTGCATGGCCCTCAAATTGCCACGCAGGTGATCCTCCTGCTCGATGCCGGAGAGAGAGGATCACTGACCCATGTCTGGATCATCGGACTCCCATCTCCTCGTCGCTGCGTTCGCCCGTCGGGACCAGGCCGAGCGTGCCCTGGCAGAGCTCCAGCGACACGGTTTCCGAGATGATCAGGTAGGAATGGCTCAACGCGAATGCGAGGCCGAGTTCGCCGAGGCGGTAGGAGAAAGAGGCGGCACCCGTGCCGAGGAAGGAATCGCCACGGGGGCGCTGGTGGGCGGTGCCCTTGGCGCGGCGGTCGCGCTCCTGATTCCCGGGTTTGGACCGGTTCTCGCCTGGGGGATTCTAACAATTGTCCTGGAAGGAGCTCTCCTTGGCGCTGCCGCGGGCGGACTGATCGGCGGACTGACCGGCCTGGGTGTCTCCGAAGAGGATGCCCAGTTCTGTGAGCGGGAGTTCGAGAACGGTCGTCCGATCGTCGTGGTCAGGCCAGCGGGACGCGCTGCCGAGGCGCGGCGCATTCTGCGCGACTGCGGTGGGTACGACCGCAGAGGCCCGTTCTGACAGTCCTCATTCTGCCGCACCACCTCAACCGACGGTCCCCGGACCGCCCGGATAGATCCGCAGCAGCTCTCCGAGCATCTGTGCAGTCGCGCCCCAGATGACGTGACCGTGCCAGACGTAGGCAAGGGTCATCTCGTTCGGGCGCCGCGGATGCTGGATCGGTTGCAGGGCACCTGGCGCGCGGAGAGCGTCCAGCGGCACACGCAGGACCTCATCGACCTCGCTGGCGGAGACCTGGAGGCGCGGGCTGGCTGGAAGCCGAACCCAGAAGGGCTGAATGATGATGCCACTCGACAGCGTCGCGACCGGCGTGAGCGGCACTGCCGCGACGTGCACAGGGAGGCGCAGACCGATCTCCTCGCGGGCCTCACGAATCGCCGCTGCCAGGGGTGTCTCATCCGACGGCTCGATCATACCCCCGGGCAAGCTGATCTGGCCGGGATGGCGACGGAGCGACTCGGGACGACGGGTGAGAATCACGCGAGGGCCACGCCGAGTTTCATAGGTGACAACCAGCGTCGCGGCCTGAAGGTGGGCTCCGGGCGCTCGATGGTTGGCCGCGGACGACCCGTGCTCGGTCGTCGGCGGCGGACGCGGGGAGTCGGCGGAACGTTCACGCAGTCCGGATTCTTGCTGGCCCGTGTCGGCGACGGGGCGCACGGCTTTACTTGACTTCATCGCTCCGTTCTCCACTCCCATCTACAGGGATACCGGATGCTCCCCGGGTCTAGCCAGATCCGGTCGGATCAGTCCGCGTTTTGATCGAGACCCGCGACCTACTCTGCCCGACCGCCCTCCGCGTAGAGCTTCCGGTCGGCGGGAACCGCGGCTCTCATCTGGCCGATACGATGATGCGTAGTCCGTTGCTCCTCCAGGGGATCCGGGTTTCCGGTCTGCGCGCACCGACGCTCCACCCACTCGTCGAGGCGCGCGGTCAGGTCCCGGACAGTCCGGGGCAGATCATCCGCGAGGTTCCGCTGCTCGGTTGGGTCGGCGGAGAGGTCGAAGAGCTGCACCGGTGGAAGATTGTGAAAATCTGGTTCTAGCGCACGGATCAGCTTCCAGCGGGCGGTTCGCAGTCCACGTTTGCGCATCCAGGTACACTCGGTGAGAAAGATTAGATCCGTACCCGGTGCGCCCTCGATCAGCGGAATCGCACTCTGCCCGGTCATTCCAACGTCCCGCGGCACGTCCCCCGCGCCGATCAGGTCTAAAATCGTCGGCGCCACGTCGAAAAGCTGAACGAACCCGTCGACGACACGGCCGGCGGGCAGCCTTCCCGGGAGACGCAGAATCAGCGGGACGTGGATGTTCGTCTCGTACAGACCGTGATGATCGAAGTAGCCTTCGTGCTCGTCCATCACCTCGCCGTGATCGGCGACGAGCACGACCAGCGTTTCCTCCTCGAGACCAAGCTCGGCGAGACGGCCGAAGAGATGCTCCAGGGCCGTGTCGACGTAGGCAATCTCGGCGTCATACTGGGCAATCGGAAATCTGATGTCGGTCACCCCGCCCATCCACTGCTCGAAGTAGGCGCGAAAAGGCTCGAACGCGAACACTGGCTCCATGCTGCGGTTTGCCGGATCAAATGGGTTGCCAGGATAGAACATGCCGTCGAATGGCCGGGGTGGCAGGTATGGCGTGTGTGGGTCCCAGTAATGGACGAACAGGAACCAGGGGCGGGACTGGCCCGCGACCAGATCGAGCGCGGTGAGCGCCTGGGCGTTGACTGCCTCGGCCTTGCGCCAGGCAACACTCGGGTCGGTCGACCAGGGGAAGCGGTAAGGCAGAACCGCGTCGAACCCGCGCGTGAACCACCGCCCGAGATTATCGACACTCGCGGTGAAATAGCCGTGCGCCTTGAGGTTCTCGGCCAGCATGGGAATGGATGGGTCTGGCTCGACCGTGCCTCCGTGAGTGACAACCTGGTGCCGGATGACGTCCACGCCAGTGTGCAGCGTCGTGAACGCGGGGTGGGTCGGGATGTGTGGGCTGAAGCAGTTGGCAAACCGCACGCCTTGCGACGCCAGACGATCGATGCGTGGACTGGTGAGGCGCGAATATCCGTAGCAGGAAAGATGATCGGCGCGCAGAGTATCGATCGCGATCAGGAGAACGTTCACGAGACGCCTACCGAAAGACGAAAAATGTGAAGCGTGGAACGTAGCGGCGCTGGCGCGAGAAGCTACCGAGCAATGCCCACCGCTCAGTGCGCCGATCCAACCTCTCTCGGCGCGCCGGCCCTGCCGGCTGGGTGTTGCGCTTGACGGTTCTCGTCTCACGCCTCACGTTTCGCACCCTACCTCAGAACTTCAGCAGCCGCGCGAAGCGGTCTTCGCTGCGGTACGGTCCGATCACCGCCAGGCAGAGCTTGTCCGACACGAAGAGACGCTCCGCCAGCGAGCGCAGATCGGATGCCTGGACCTGGTCGACCCGCTCGATCACGTCGTCGACGGTGTAGATCTCGCCAAGCAGAAGCTCTTGAGCACCGAGCCATGACGCGATACTGCGCGTATCCTCGAGCCGCAAAAGCATCCGCCCCTTCCAGAACTCCTTGGCGCGCGCCAGCTCGTCTTCGGGAATCGGCTCGCAGAGACGAGCCATCTCGCCGAGCGTCGCCCGCAGAGCTTCGTCGATCCTTCCCGGCTCGACCCCGGCGTAGACAACCAGCGACCCGGCGTCGTTGTACTCGTTCGTATACGAATGAACGTCGTATGCCAGTCCATACTTTTCGCGAATCGCGAGAAATAGTCGTGAGCTCATTCCCTCGCCGAGAACGATGTTGAGCAGCTCAAGGGCATAGCGCTCGGGGTGATCGTACGGGAGGCTGGGCACAGCCAGGCAGAAATGTGCCTGCTCGGTACGCTTCGACTTCAGCAGGACTCTGGACACCGGACTCTGGCCAGCCGGCGGCCACTCGGGAGGTACCGAGCCATCCCACCGGCCCAGGTGTCGTTCAACCTCGGCGCAGATATCCTCATGATGAATCGGACCGGCCATGCTGATGACAAGGTTAGACGGGACGTAATACGTCCTGAACCAGTCGAGCAGCTGATCCCGGCTCAGATTCAGAACGCTCTCGCGCGTTCCAGCGACGTCGCGGCCGAGCGGCTGGCTTCCCCACATCGCCGCGTCGACGAGGACGTGGACCCAATCGCCCGGGCTGTCTGCCAGCATGCCGAGCTCCTCGGCGATGACCTTCCGCTCCTTCTCGACTTCCTCGGCTTTGAAGAGCGAGTGCTGGAGCAGATCGCTCAGCACCTCGATCGCGATCGTCCAGTGCCGATCCGCAACTTTGTCCCAGTAAACCGTGAGTTCCTTGCCCGCTTCGGCGTTGAAGTAGCCCCCGATACCTTCGATGGCTTCGGAGATATCCTTCGGCGTTGGTCGCTTTTCGGTTCCCTTGAACAGCATGTGCTCCAGAAAGTGTGAAGCTCCCTGGATGGAATCTGGTTCGTTTCGGGATCCAACACGGATGAAAAAGGTGGCGCTTACCGAGCGAGCGTGGGGAATGTAGCTGGTGATGACACGCAGGCCATTAGCCAGCCTGCTCTTCTGATACAAAAAAAGCCCTCCTGCGGGCGGCGCCCTGAGATAACGATGATGATGGCTGTACCCTCGCTGATCGCACGAGGATGATAGCACGTGCGTTTGAGGAGTGTCCAGGAAAGGCGCCGACCTTCGCTATAATAGTGTCCACGAGCTTGCTCTTCAGGAGGCCCCAAACGGTGACTGATTCTAAGTCCGTCGTGCCCGCACATGCGGATCTGATCGTCCTCGCGACGCACCCGTACGTTGCTGAGACCCCGCTCGCCCGCCAGTCAGAGCCGCTGACGCCCAACGCCCGATTTTTCATTCGCAACCACTTCACCGTACCAGCGCTCGACGCGAGCACCTGGAAGCTCTCGCTTGGCGGCAGTGTCAGGCTGCCTCGTACGGTAACTCTCGCGGAGCTTCGACAGCTCCCTCGGCGGACGCTCAGCGCGACGGTCGAGTGCGCCGGCAACGCGCGCTCCTTTCTGCCTCCTCCCACCGAGGGCAATCAGTTCGGGTACGGTGCCGTCAGCGCGGCCTCCTGGACTGGCGTCTCGCTTCGCGACGTTCTCGGTCCGGATCCATTTTCCGCGTCGACCCGCGAAGTGCTGTTCGTTGGCGCCGATCGCGGGTTCGAGAAAAATGTCGGGACCGAGATCGCCTTCGAGCGCAGCCTGCCCGTCGAAGTCGCCCTCGATCCCGACACGATGCTTGTCTATGAGATGAACGGCGAGCCGTTACCAGCCGAGCACGGTTTCCCGGTTCGGCTGCTGGTCCCGGGCTGGTATGGCGTGGCCTCGGTCAAGTGGCTGGTCGAGATTCGCGGCCTCGAGCATCCCTTCGACGGCTACTTCCAGAAGCAGCGGTACATTCTGCCCAACGATGGCGCCGAACCCACTCCGCTCGGCGAGCGGCGCGTTCGGGCAGTGATCACCTCGCCGGTCGACGGAGCAGTTGTGCAGCCTGGACGTATCGAGGTCCGTGGCCTCGCCTGGTCTGGCAATCAGCCCGTTGCAAAGGTGGAGCTCAGCGCCGACGGCGGCCAGACCTGGCGAGAGGTCAATCTCGAGCCCGCGAGCTCGCCGTACGTCTGGCAGTGGTGGCAGGCAACCTGGCACGTCGACCGGGCCGGGACCTACGTGCTCAAGGCACGAGCCACCGACGTGAAAGGGCGCCGCCAGCCCGAGGCGGCGGAGTGGAACCTGCTTGGCTACGCCAATAACGGGATCCAGAGCGTCTCGATAGACGTACGGAAAGCTCTCTGAACCCGATGACCGAACGGCTCTACTATCGAGACTGTCAGCTTCTCGACTTCACCGCCCGCGTCGTCAGCATCGCCGACGCCGACGGCAGGCCAGCAGTCATCCTCGATCGCACGGCGTTCTACCCCACGTCGGGTGGGCAGCCATTCGACACCGGCGTGCTGAGTGGCACGCCGGTCGTCGACGTGGTCGACGCTCCCGCTGGGATCCTGCACGTGCTGGACGGTCCGGTGCCACCGGTCGGGTCAACTGTCGCCGGACGCGTCGACGCAGAGCGACGCCGCGATCACACCCAGCAGCACACCGGTCAGCACATTCTGTCGCAGGCCTTCGAGCGCGTCCGCTCGCTGCACACGGTCTCCTTCCACCTTGGGGCCGACTCGTGCACCATCGATCTGGACGGTGCGACCCTTGACGACGCGACGGCCCGTGAAGCCGAATCGCTCGCGAATCAGGTCGTCCTCGAGGACCGGCCGGTCCTGATCCATTTCGTCAGCGCCGACGAGGTCGGACAGTTCCAGCTTCGCAAGGCTACCCGGCGCACGGGCGAGGTCCGCATTGTCGAGATCGAAGACTTCGATCATTCGGCGTGCGGCGGAACGCACGTTCAGCGTACAGGCCAGGTCGGGCCGATCAAGATCCGTCGCTGGGAGCGACGAGGCAGCCAGGTACGGGTAGAGTTCCTCTGCGGCTGGCGTGCCTTGCGAGATTACTCCGCTCGCCTCGACGCGACGCGTGTCCTCGCCGAGCGGCTCCGCGTCCGCGACTCGGACATTCTGCCGGCCGTTACCCGCGCGCTGGACGAGCTCGAGCGCATCCGTGACGACGTCTCCCGGCTCCGCGAGCAACTTCTGGATTGCGAAGCCGACGACCTCGTCCGAGCGGCGCTACGCTTGCGCGGGGTACCGACAGTGAACCTGGTCGCCCGGGTCTACGAGAACCGCTCGCCCGATGAGCTGAAACATCTCGCGCTCGCGGTGGTCAAGAAGGCGCCGACCGTCGTCCTGCTGGGCTCGTCTGGCGACCGTTGTCATCTCGTCTTCGCCCAGCAGACCGGCCTTCCCTTCGACATGAGCGCACTGCTCCGCGACGCCGTCGCCCGGATCGGCGGCCGTGGTGGCGGCAGCCGTGACCTCGCCCAGGGCGGCGGCCCCGCGGGCGCTCCCATCGCGCTCGCCATCGATCAGGCGCGGCGATTGTTGACCTCCGAGTCCTGAGCACCAAGCGCCGAATTCCGTCTTACGTTTCACGTTTCACGCACTTCGAATCGCTCGGTATTCCTCATCACTTGCGCTTGTGCACCCGGCACAAACACGGTCCGGACAGATTGTGGCAGCACGCCCGAAGCGCAAGGGCTGCGAAGAGCGTATTGTTCTACGTAGCAAGCATCGATTCCCGGAAGCTAAGTCAGACCGATGGTGATGGCATGGACTCGGGTGACACATCCTGGCTTCTCGTCTCCAGTGCGCTGGTCATGCTGATGACCCCCGCGCTCGGCTTCTTCTATGGTGGTCTGGTTCGCAAGAAGAACGTGCTCGCGACCATCATGCACAGCTTCTTCATCCTCTGCCTGATCAGCGTGCAGTGGGTCCTCTGGGGATACAGCCTGGCATTCGGGCCGGACCACTGGGGCATCATCGGCGGCCTCGACTGGCTCGGACTGCGCGGCGTTGGGATGACGCCGAACAAGGACTACGCCGCGACGGTTCCCCACGAAGCGTTCATGCTGTTCCAGATGATGTTCGCGGTCATCACTCCCGCGTTGATCAGCGGTGCCTTTGCCGAGCGCAAGCGATTCAAGTCGTTCGTTTTCTTCAGCCTGCTCTGGGCAACCTTCGTCTATGATCCGATCGCGCACTGGGTCTGGGCGGCGGGCGGTTGGCTGCACAGCCTCGGCGCGCTCGACTTTGCCGGTGGAACCGTGGTCCACGTCAGCTCCGGGGTCGCGGCCCTCGTCGCCGCCAAGGTCCTGGGCGAGCGTATTGGCTTGCGCGAGGAAGCGATCGAGCCGCACGATGCGACGATGACGATTCTGGGAGCAGCGCTGCTCTGGTTTGGCTGGTTCGGATTCAACGCTGGAAGCGCGATCACGGCCGGCACGCTCGCGGTCTCGGCATTCGTCGCGACCAATACCGCGGCGGCAATGGGAGCACTGACCTGGATGACGATGAGCTGGTGGCACAAAGGCCAGCCGAGTGTTCTGGGTGCGGCTGCTGGCGCGGTTGCAGGTCTGGTGGCGATCACCCCCGCGTCGGGTTTCGTAACGGTTCCGGCGTCGATCCTGATCGGGTTGCTGGCCGGACTCGCCTGCTACTGCGCGGTTCAGCTCAAGCCCCGCATCCGTGTCGACGATGCCCTCGACGTCTTTGGTGTGCACGGCGTCGGGGGAACGCTGGGGGCAATTCTCACCGGACTGTTTGCCACGGTCGCGGTCAACCCGGCTGGCGCGAACGGTCTTCTCTACGGAAATCCGGGCCAGATGCTCGTTCAGGTCGTGGCGGTCGCCGCGACCTGGGCGTACTCGGCGGGCGCGACGTTCGTCATTCTGAAAGTCCTGGACCGGGTGTTTGGTCTGCGTGTTCCCGAGGAAGAGGAACTGGCTGGCCTCGACGCGACCCAGCACGGCGAGCTGGCCTATCAGCTGTAAATCCACTGCGAGGAGCTGAGCATGCTTACCTTTGCGCTGATTGCGTTTCTCCTGTTGATCGTGATCTGGGCTGCGCTTCCGAGCAGTTCGCCCGCGAAGTGATCGTGGCGCGGGAGAGGTCATTCGTCGAGGGCTTCTCCGATTCACGGCCGGCACGTCGGTCCGAGGGGCGCGGTAGCCGACATCATAGCGCCACCCCTCACGAGACAGGTCTCGGTCTCGAGGCCAGCTCGGAGCCGGTTCTTCCGAGGAGAGAGCCGGCGATGATTGAGACGGAGCCACGAGAGATTCATCGAAACAGAGCTGCTCCCTGACGAGTCATCATCCTTGCAGCCAGCCGACGTCCCGCACCGGCTGGCTGCACGCTTTTTGGGCCGGTCTAGTTGCAGGGCTTCCCCGGGCGTGCCATAATGTCTGCGTGACACCGACGTTCGGCCATTCTCACGGATCTCCTCTGATCCCGGTACAGCTCGAACGTTCTCGGTAATTCGCGTGCATTGCACGGGGGCACTTTCGATGGCCGACGTGACCGAGTCTCGAGCGAAAATCGACAAGCTCGAGACCATCCTCCGCGAGATGGGCAGCGTGCTCATCGCCTATTCCGGCGGAACCGATAGCGCTTTTCTCCTCGCCGTTGCCACCGAAACGCTCGGGCGCGACCGCGTACTGGCCGTCACCGGCGTATCGGAGAGCCTGGCTCCGTATGAACGCAACGAGGCCGCCGAGGTAGCCAAACAGATTGGCGCGTCGCACCTCGAGGTGAGGACGCACGAGATCGAGAACGAGAACTACGCGAGCAATCCGATCAATCGCTGCTACTTCTGCAAGTCAGAGCTGTTCACTCACCTTGCGACGATCGCGCGGGAGCGAGGACTTGCCTGGGTTGCCGACGGATCGAACGCCGACGACCGTGGCGACCATCGACCGGGGATGCAGGCCGGCCACGAACGTGGTGTGCGCAGCCCACTTCAGGAGGCCGGGCTGACCAAGGCGGAGATCCGCTTCTTCGCGAAGGAGCGTGGACTGCCAATCTGGGACAAGCCGGCCGCTCCCTGTCTCTCATCACGCATTCCCTACGGACAGCGCGTCACCGTCGAGAAGCTCCAGCAGATTGGCCAGGCCGAGCTCTACCTGCGCCAGCTTGGCTTCCGCAACGTGCGCGTGCGACATCACGACGCGATCGCCCGGATTGAAGTTCCGCGCGCCGACATGCCGCGACTCCTGGAGGACAGCGTCGTCGACGATCTTGTGCGGCGTTTCAAAGAGCTTGGCTTCCAGTTCGTGACCCTCGATCTGCAGGGCTTTCGCTCTGGCAGCCTCAACGAAGCGCTCGCTGGCCGGACGGCAATTCCTCTGTCGGTCGTCGCGCGCTAACCCGGCGCAGCAGTCGAAGCGCGGTGTACCTGCACTCGAGATCTCTTCCTCGCGCGGCGCATTGAGCCCGCACTGCAGGTCCCGAGCGGGATGTGTCCGCGCGGCGTCGCGCAGCCGCTAGGAAACATGTCTCTCACGATGCTAGGATATCTATCGTGTTGACAGAACGGCCATCCCGGCTAGAATAACTGGTGACTCGTCTGGTTCTGCGAGGGTAGCTTGGTGACACCATCGAGCCTCGGGTTCATCGTCGATCGGCGCGGGCACACGGTTCGGGTGGCGGCAAGCACGATCGGCCGGTTAGCGGTTGGGACGCTCGTCGTGCTCTTTATCTTTCAGATCATTGTGCGGGTCCTCTATCGGCTGATCCCCACGCGGTTCTTGTCTCGACTGGCCCTGGCGCTGGATGCGCCGATTCGGCAGCAGTTTCTCAGCCCGACTGTTGTCGCGCGCCGGGTTGGATTACGCTCCGGCATGCGGGTGCTGCACCTCGGGCCGGGTGACGGTGCACTGACCGAGGCACTCACCCAGACCGTGGGATCCGGTGGACGAGTGGAGGCAGTCGCCCTCGACCCCGACGGTCTCCAGCGCGCCCGAAGTCATCTCGCGGCAGCGGGTATCGAGAACGCCAGCGTCATTCCGGGCAATGGACACCGGCTCCCCTTCGCCGATCAGAGCTTCGACGCGGCGTGCCTGGTCTCGTCTCTCGGTCGCGTGTCAGACGTTCGGGAAATTCTGGCAGACGTCTGGCGCGTTCTGCGACCGGCCGCGCGACTTTCGATCAGCGAGGTCATTAGCGATCCTGCCTATGCGCTTCGGAAGACGGTGGAACTGCGCGGTGAACAGGCAGGATTCGAGCGCCTGGAGTCGTTTGGCGATACAATCGCCTACACAATTAACTTTCGGAAGCCCATGGCGGCGCAGCCCGGCTAACCGCCGGCTGTACCATTGAAGAAGCGATTGATTGGGTCATCCTCCCCGGCCGCGCGAGGCCGAGGCGGGCAACGCCTGAGGACCGTCCCCGGCGGCGCTCGTCCGTGTTTCCAGGCCAGAGTTAGCCCAGCAACAAGGGGACGTTCCACCCATGACGGCGGCAGATCCATCGCTCGCGTTCCCCGCGAAGTTTCTTTGGGGAACCGCGACCGCATCCCATCAGGTCGAAGGCAATAATACGAATAACGACTGGTGGGCATGGGAGCAGCAGGACCATATCCGCGACGGTACTCGCTCTGATCTCGCCTGCGATCACTATCATCGCTTCCGCGAGGACTTCGAGCTCCTCGCGGCCCTCCACCAGAATGCCCACCGCCTCTCCCTGGAGTGGTCGCGCATCGAGCCGACACCGGGCTACTTCGATCGGGAGGCGATTCGTCACTACCGCGACGTTCTCGAATGGCTACGGCGCCTGAATCTCGAGCCCGTCGTCACCCTCCACCACTTCACCAACCCGCTCTGGCTGAGCAGCAAGGGCGCCTGGGAAACGGTCGAGGTTGTCGACGCGTTTGGACGCTACGTCGCCAGAGCGGTCGACGCGTTTGGTGACCTCGTTCGCTACTGGGTGACGATCAACGAGCCGGTCGTCTACGCGACCAAGGGCTACCTCGAAGGACTCTGGCCACCGGGAAAGCGCAGCTTGCGTCTCCTGGCACAGGTGCTCCACAACATGATCCTCGGGCACGCGCGGGCGACGCGCATCATCCGCGACCGCAGCCCGCGAACCGACGTGCAGGTCGGCGTCGCACACCATCTGCGCGTCTTCGATCCCTATCGACCGATCCTGCCGGTCGACCACTTTGTCGCCCGTGTTGGCGAGGCCTTCTTCAACCGCGCGGTCCTGCTCTCGATGCTGAAGGGTCAGTTCCAGTTCCCCTTTGGACGGGGGCCGGTACCCGATGGGCACGATGGGCTCGACTTCATCGGGCTCAACTACTACTCTCGCGACATGGCCGCGCTGGATTTTCGCTACCCGAGGAACTACTTCGGCAGCTTCTTTCCGCATCCAGATCGACCGAAGACGGCGGCGGGCTGGGAGATCTATCCCGAGGGGATCTATCGGCTCCTCAAGTTCCTGGGCCAGTTCGACAAGCCAATCCTGATCACCGAGAACGGCGTTGCCGACGAGCGCGACGAGCTACGCCCGGCGTTCCTGATCTCCCATCTGCAGCAGATTCACCGGGCGATTCGGGAAGGAGTCCGTGTCGAAGGCTACCTGCACTGGTCGGCGCTCGACAACTTCGAGTGGGCCGAAGGGCGCCGCCTCCGCTTCGGGCTGATCCACGTGGATTACGACACGCTCGAGCGCACGGTCAAGCCGAGTGGCGAGCTGTACGCGAAGATCTGTGCGATGGGCGGCCTCGACGCGGGTATGATCGCGGCGTACACGTAACGCGAGATCGAGAGCACGTGGTGGCCGTGGGCGTAGCAGGGTCAAGGCAGCTGGGCTCCCCGACACTCACCAATCAGCCGACACGTGGGAGCGACCGCTCCGGGCCTTCAGCAGACGTCTGCGTCTTGTCCCCCCGCTCACACGCGGAGTCTCTGAGTTTCGCCGCGCCGGCTCGCGGTTCCTTGCCTGCGCTCGAAATGGACGGAAAGAAGCCGATCATCCGCCGGGGGCGTCGCTCGGGCGCGCCAGCGCAGCCCTTACGTCTGCCGCGTGCTCTCGCTCGTGCTGGGCGATCTCTCGAATCACCATATGAACCGTGCCAGGCGCTCCCCACGGCGCCACCAGCTCGCCGGCTGCCGTGGTCGCGTCGAATCGGCCGAGCGCTTCTTTCAGCCGCGTGCGCGCCGCCTCCCACGTGGCCCAGACCGCGGCAACGTCGGCGTTCGCCCAGCGCTCGTGAGTCTGATGGTTGTAGACATCATCGGAGACAAAGTCGGGGATCTGATACAACTCGCCGCGCAGGAATGCCTCCAGCGATCGCCTGGCTTCTTCATCCCAGGCAGCGACGTGGGCGATCACATCACGCACGCGCCAGCCCGAATCCCGATAGACGATCTCGTTCGCTACCGCGAGGCTCGCGACGGCGCACATCTCCTCGCGTGCGCGATCCAGCAGGTCGACCAGCTGCGTCCGCTCGGCGAGCCAACCATTCGACATCTCGGTAATCCGTCTGAAGCCTAGCTCTTCCGGGCGCGGTAGGCACGATCCAGTAGATCGACGAGGTGGATCGTCTCCATCGGCAATCTGCGCTGGCGCACGCCGTGCGCCAGCTGGATCAGGCAGCCCGGGTTGCCCGCCACGATGATCTGAGCGTTCGTCGCCGCTACGTGGTTCATCTTGCGCTCGAGAAGCTGCATCGACAGGTCGAACTGGGTGATGTTGTAGATGCCTGCGCTGCCACAGCAGGTGTCGGCTTCTTGCATCTCGACCAGCTCCAGCCCGGGGATCATCTGGAGCAGCTCGCGGGGCTGAGCGCTGATCTTCTGCCCGTGGACGAGGTGGCAGGCGTCCTGATAGGTCACGCGACGGCGAATCTCGCCAAAGTCACGATTCAGCTCGATCGAGGCGAGGAATTCGGAGATGTCACGCACGCGCGAGCTGAACCGGTGCGCGCGCTCGGCCCAGCGCTCGTCGTCGGCCAGAAGGTGGTGGTACTCCTTGAGCGTCGAGCCGCAGCCAGCCGCGTTGATGATGTAATAGTCGGCACCGGTCTTCTCGAACAGGGCGATGTTGCGGCGGGCCAGCGCCCGCGCCGTCTCGCGCTCGCCGCCGTGCGTATGCAGCGCGCCGCAGCAGGCCTGCCCCCGTGGCACGATCACCTCGCAGCCGTTCATCGCCAGCACGCGAGCGGTCGCCGCGTTGGTCAGGCTGAAAAACTGCTCCTGGACGCAGCCGGTGATCAGCGCGACCCGGTGCACCCGCGTGCCCCGCGCCGGGATCACCTCCGGCAGGCTCGCCTTCACGATGCCTCCCTGCATCCGTGGAAGAAGCGCCTCCAACCTGCCAAGGTTTAGCGGAAGTCTGTGCAGGATACCGCTGGCGCGCACCAGGGTCTGCAATCCACTCTTCTGGTAGAACCGCGCGGCGATCCCCATTGCTTCCAGGAGTAGCGGGGTGGTGAAGACGCGATTGAGAACGATCTCTCTGAGTACTCGCTCGGTCTCGCTGGTCGGTGGAATCACCGCGCGCGCCGCCTCGAGGAGCCGACCATACTGAACCCCGGAGGGACAGGCCGTCTCACACGCGCGGCAGTTCAGGCAGCGATCGATGTGAAGCTGGAAGTTGTCGTCCAGGACGCTGATCTTGCCGTCGTGGAGCATCCGCATCTGGTAGATGCGCCCACGCGGCGAGTCCAGCTCCGATCCGAGGAGCTTGTAGGTTGGACAGTATGGCAGGCAGAGCCCGCAGTGGACGCACGCGCGGATCAGGCTGCGATCGACGAAATCAAACCGGGCCTGGCCATTCTGATGGATTTCGATTGCCATCCAGTCGTCTCCTAAATTCCACCGACGAACCGGCCCGGATTCATCACCGCGCGCGGATCGAGTGCTTCCTTCAGTCGTCGCATAATCGATAATGCCGGTCCCACCTCGCCCCAGACGTCGAGGTGATCCTTCAGGGCGCGGGGGCACGCCTCGACGACCAGACTGCCACCACGCTGCTGACAGAGACCACGCAACCCCTGCAGACTCTGCGCGGTTTCTGCCCAGTATCCGTCGATCGCACCGGCCTGCGGTCCTGTCCAGTCAAGGTAAAGCACTCCGCTACCCGCGCGACCGCTGATCGCAGGATCGCCACCAAACGACTGCCGACGGGCTTCGATCGCCCGCACAACCTCCGGCACGTACGACGGCGGAACTGACATCTTCACGCGAATCACGTTCGCTGCTTCGGCACGCGCCGGCCGCTCGGCAACCTGTGCCCAGAAGCGGTCTGATACCTCGTCGGCGAAGTCGACGATGGCAGTCGCGCCGGCCTCCGCGTAGAGCTTCTTCAGGTCATCTCGCTGCCGAAACACTGCCCGTCCTGGCGCTGTCCCCAACGTGGCGACGAGGTAGCCGCTCTGCCCATCGGGTAGGCCCGCGACGTCAAGGTCGCCCGCCGCCTTCACGTTCAGCAGGTCGATGGCCGTCGGCATCAGAGGCGATCGAACGATCTTCTGAACGACCTGGCCAATCTGATCGATCCGGGCAAAATGGCCGACGACCGTCGTCTGCGCGGCGGGTCGTGGCGTGACCTTGAAGGTGGCCTCGACGATGAGGACGAGCGTGCCGAGCGAGCCGATGTAGAGCTTGTTCAGATCGTAGCCAGCGACGTTCTTCACGACGCGACCACCGGCCTTGGTTACCGTCCCGATCGTGGTCGCGACGCGGGTACCAATCACGAGATCGCGCGCCGACCCGAGACCGAAACGACGCGGCCCACTCGCATTGGCGGCGATAACGCCGCCGATCGTGGTTCGCTCCCCGTGAGGCGGATCCAGCGCGAGGAATTGCCCGCCTTCAGCCAGCCGGGCCTGTAGCGCGGCGAGGCCGATCCCGGCCTCGACGGTGACAGTCAGATTCGCGGGAGCGTAGTCGACGACCCTGCTCAATCGCTCGGTCGAGACGATCAGATCGCAGGCACGCGGCGGATTGCCCAGACCAACGCGCGTTCCCGCGCCGCGCGGCGAGACCGCCAGCCCGAGCCGATCGGCGACGGCCAGGGCTTTCGCCGCCTCGTCATAGGTAGCCGGCCAGCAGATTGCACTCGGCTGAACACCATCCACGGCGTAGGCGATCCGTTCTTCGTCGCCAAGCTCGCGCCAGGCGACTCCAGCCGCACCCAACCCCGCCGCCAGGCCTGCCCGATCGAGAACGTCGCTCATCTCGACTCACCAACCAACTGCTGCAAAACGCCCGGCCCGTCCAAGCTGTGGATTCCAGCACTTTCCCGGCGTGGGGAAGATCTTGCCCGGGTTGAAGAGCCCGAGCGGATCCATCGTCTCTTTGATGAGATGCATCCAGTCCAGATCGTCGTCGTTGAAGGTCAGACACATCATCTCGCGCTTCTCGAAGCCGATGCCGTGCTCTCCGGTCAGCGCACCGCCCACGTCGGCGCAGACTGAAAGAATCTCGTAGCCCATCTCACGGACTTTATCCTCCTCGCCGGGAATCTCCGAATCGAAGAGGACCAGCGGATGCAGGTTGCCATCCCCGGCGTGGAAGACATTGGCGATGCGGAGGCCAAAGCGTCGACTGATCTCGTCAATGCGCTCGAGAACTTCCGGCAGCTTGTCGCGTGGTACGCAGCCATCCATCGTGTAGAAATCGGGGCTGATCCGTCCCATCGCGCTGAACGCGCCTTTCCGGCCGAGCCAGAGCAGGTTGCGCTCTTTGGCGGTCTTGGCGATTCGAATCTCGCGAGCATTATTCCGATTGCAGACGGCGTTGATCGCCTCCATCTGCTCGTCGATTCCCTCGGCGAGCCCTTCGATCTCGATCAGCAAGACCGCCCCCGCGTCAGTCGGATAGCCCGCGTGGACTGCCGCCTCGACCGCCTGAATCGAAAGGTGGTCCATCATCTCGATCGCCGCGGGCACGATCCCGGCGGCGATGACGCCGGAGACCGCAGCGCTCGCATCGTCGATCCTCTCGAAAACGGCGAGCAGCGTTTTCACCGACTCGGCAAGCGGCGCGAGCCGCACCACTGCCCGCGTCACGATGCCGAACGTCCCTTCTGATCCGACGATGAGCCCGGTCAGATCGTAGCCTGGCGGATCAAGCGCCTTCCCCCCGACCTCGATGACCTCGCCATCCGAGGTCACGAACTCCAGGCCCAGCACGTGGTTCGTCGTGACGCCATACAGGAGGGTGTGAGGTCCGCCGGAGTTCTCGCCGACGTTCCCGCCAATCGTGCAGGCCTTCTGGCTGGAGGGATCTGGAATGTACTGGAGACCGTACGGAGCAACCGCCTGACTGAGATGGAGATTCACGACGCCGGGCTCGACGACCGCCCGCAGATTCTCCAGGTCCACCTCACAAATGTGGTTCATCTTGGAGAAGATCACCAGTACGCCGCCTTCAAGCGGAATCGCTCCACCGCTGAGTCCGGTGCCGGCACCACGGGCAGTGCACGGCACCTTTTCGCGCACGCACAGCTTGACGATCTCGGCCACCTGGGCGGCACTCGTCGGAAAGACGACAGCCTGGGGCAGCGCCCTGTCAATCGAGGCGTCGTACTGATACAGCATCAGATCATAATCTTGCCAGACGACGTTCTCTGGCCCGACAATCGCTTCGAGCTGCTGAGCGAGCGCGCGGCGGTCCATCGGCTCTTTGCCTCCCGGGGAAACTGGCGCCTGCTTGAGCAAGACAGGAAAACCCTCGCCGGCGCCATGGTAGCGCCGCCTAAACCGCCTGTCAATTCGCGTCTCTACTCGAACGCGACGATCCGCACCGGAAACGCGTCCAGTCCGCGGACCGGGATCGGCAACGCGCAGACGAAGACGCGCGGCTGGGAAAGCTCGTCCAGATTCGCGACGTTCTCGATGAAGGGAATGTCGTGGCCGAGCAGCACCAGGTGGCAATCGAGGTGACCGGGCGTCTGGGGACCCTCTAACCCGGACAGGTCGGTCCCGACGAGCTTGACTCCCCGATCGACGAGAAACCGCATCGCATCCGCGGTCAGGCTCGGCCGGTGGTCGTACTCCGGCGACGCGCGGCGGTCGGCAAAACCAGTGCGCAGCAGCACGATATCACCCGATCTGATCCCGCCGGCCCGCGCCGCGATCGCTTCCATCTCCGAGGCGCCGATCAGGCTATCCAACGGTAGTTCGCCCAGGTCCAGGACCACCGCCTCGCCGATCAGCCGCTCCAACGGAATGCTTCCGAGGTCGCGTCCATTTTCGAAGCAGTGATACGGCGCCTCGATGTGCGTGCCGATGTGGCTGATGGTCTGAACCCGGTGCATGACGTACCAGGGGTGATCGACCGGCTCGTGCGGCGTTAGCTCTTCGGTCCGATGCCGCTCGATCTCCAGCGGCCGTCCGCCCTCACCCGGCACGAGCGGAAGGGTCAGGTCGATGATTCGCCGATAGTTGATCACGTTTCTTCCCCCTTGATCGCACGCCTGAGCTCGTCTCACTGTGAGGTCGCCCCCGGGCTTACGAGAGCTCGATCCACTCTCCGCGCTTCGGGAGATGGAGTCGATCGGTCAGCCCTGCTCGCCTGAAGGCTTCGACGAGGGTATCGGCCCCCTGGGTGAAGTGCGCCCAGTCCTCGAAGTGCAGAGGAACGACGTGGCGGGCGCCGAGGATCCGGGCTGCCTCAGCGGCCGCATCGCTGGGCAGCGTCAGGAAGGCGTCGCCAAGCAGTGCCGTCTGCGCGCCGCCCGCGAATAACACCGCCACGTCTACGCTCCCCATCCGCTGAGCGATGGCCCGGACGACGTCGAGCGAGGCATTGTCGCCACTGATATACACCGTCGGCAGGCGCTCTCCGGACAGCACAAACCCGGTAACCTCGCCGACGAGATGCTCGGAGCCGGAGAGACCATGCAGGGCCGGCACGGCAGCTATTCGCAGCGCACCGCTACCCGGTCTCGGCAGGTCGAGGTGTTCCCAGCTCGGCAATGCCCGCACGTTGCTGTCGAGCCGCTCGCGTCCGGAGATGGTCGAGATGACGAGCGGCACCCTCTTCAGGAGCTCCCGGCCGAGATGGTCGAGGTTATCCGGATGCTGATCGTGGGACAACAGCACGGCGTCGATCGAGCCGATATCCTCGGGACCGAGAGCCGGCCCGCTCGTCTTGGTCAGAGCGCGGCTGCCGATCGGATAGCGACCGGGAGGATCGAACGTCGGATCCGACAGAAAGCGAAGGCCACCGATTTCTACAACCGCCGTCGGCCCGCCCACGTAACAGATCCTCACCTTCCCTGTAGTAGTACTGGTCATCTCGCGTCGCCTCCTGTGCCTGAATTGTCGACCGAGGGTCTCGCGGCGTCAATGGCCACGTCGAGATCAACCGGCCGGTCGAGATTCTCTCACGCCACGGGCGCGATTCGGCTCGGCTTCAGCCTCGGCGATGATCGATTTTTACCATTGACGGAGCTTGACGGAATCACTACCCTATGAGCATCCTGCGCAGAGGAGGGTACGATGAGCCTGTGGGATTCGGTGCGGCGCGGAGCAAGTCGCGCGGCGGCGGAGGCCGAGAGGCAGGCAACGATCGCCAAGCTCAGCATGGAAGTCAACTCGACCAAGGGCAAGATCAAGGACAAGCTCGAAGAGATGGGAAAGATCTCCCTTGATCTGTACCGCCAGGGAACGATCGATCACGCCTCGCTCGAGCCGATCGTCATGGAGATCAGCAACCTGGAATCTCGGATCAAGGAGCTCGAGGATCAGATCACGGCGCAGAAGACGGCGCCGCCGAGCAGCTCTTAATCGTCTGCCCCTGGCCGAACTCTGACCGTTGGAGGACGACGTGGACGCTAACGTTCGGTCAACGCGCGGGGATGAGTACATCCTCGACACGCCGCGCCTGCGCGAGTTCATCGAAGCGGTCGAGGACGTGCGCCACCGGGTCGCCGATCCGCACGCGGTCATCACTGCCATTCGTCCGCATTTTGCCAGGCTCCTGGCCGATCAATCCTGGCTTCCCCATCGCTACCAGGAGATTGCCGAGGAGAGCGGGATGGGGCGTGGGATCGGAACCTGGCTCCTCTATCGAGCTGGCGACGGTGGACTCGCCTTCTCGTCGCTGGTCGTGCCCCCTGGCGCCGAGACGCCGGTCCACGATCATCTCGCCTGGGGGCTGGTCGGCCTGTACCGAGGCGAGCAGGAGGAGGACGTCTTCATCCGACGGGACGACGGCTCGCGAGACGGTCGGGCCGACCTCGATCTGGCCGAGCGCAAAACGTTGAAACCGGGCGACTTCTACGAGCTGCTGCCCGAGAACGACATCCACCGCGTCCGGACGATCTCGAACGTGACCTCGGTGTCTCTCCACCTGCTCGGCAATGATAACGGCTGCATCTGGCGTCATCGCTTCCACCCGGACGAGCACCGCGTCGAGCCGTTCCGGTCCGGGTACGTCAACGTCGAGTGCGCGAGATAGACTCGCCTTGCGATCGCCGGACCAAGGGTGAATCTATACGCCAGCGGGTCTGTTCTCCGGTACCTTGTGTCAATCCGCCGCGATTGCGCCGCAAAATAGCCTGAACTCAATGCAATCGAGCGGCTCGGGAGAAGCCGTGGCTGTGGCCTGCCCGTATGAATGGCATCGCATCAGATTTCGAAAAAGGAAAACCTGGAATGACGGACACGCGGAAGTCGGCGAAGACCACGGCTGGCAAGGCGTCCAAGGGATTCACGGACGAGGAACGAGCCGCGATGAGGGAACGGGCCCAAGAGCTGAAGGCGGCCGCGCGCCGGGGCCCACGCGCGAGCAGGGCGGACGGGGAAAGCGACGTACTCGCGAAGATCGCCGAGATGTCAGAACCGGATCGCACCATGGCCGAGCGGCTCCACGCCATCATCAAAGCCAGCGCGCCAGACCTGTCGCCGCGAACCTGGTACGGGATGCCCGCGTACGCCAAGGACGGCAACGTCGTCTGCTTCTTCCAGAGCGCCCAGAAGTTCAACACGCGGTACGCGACGCTCGGCTTCAGCGACAAGGCGAATCTCGACGAGGGCACCATGTGGCCGACCGCCTTCGCGCTGAAGGAGCTGACTGCCGCCGACGAGGCAAGGATCGCGGCACTCGTGAGGAAGGCGGTGAGCTGAGGACTCGGCGCCGCGCGTAGCCAGCAAGCCAGGCAGGGGTTGAGCGCCAGTTCAGCGGTCCAGGACCGCTCGGGCGACACGAACCAGCTCGTCGAACTGCACGGTCAGCAGGCGACCGGCTTCCGGCAGCACGTCACTGCGTCGCACCGCGAGAGCCGCCTCGAGAACAGGGCGCACGGCTGGCTCGCGGCCACCCAGCCACCGCGCTGCCTCGACCTTGGAGCAGGGGCGACCGGTCTCCAGGCCGTAGAGGCAGCGCGCGACGTTGAGCACGCGACTCGCCAGCGAGCCTGGCGAGAGCTCGTCCGGTCGTGGAGGCGCGAGCAACTCGCCCAGGTACGCGCGCAGCGCCGCCTCGAGCGTCGCGCGGTCGACTGGCGGCAGGACGCTCGCCGGCGGCGGACCGTACAGGACGAGGCCATGCCCGCGCATCGCCATGACGTTCTCAGCGGTGAACATGTTCTGCACGTCAGGCGTCAGTCTGCCCTCGGGCTCGACGGTGATCGCGGGACCTTCGATACCGGACGGACGAAGCTGGCGCTGAGCCGCGTATTCACCCTCCAGGCGCGCGCCCCAGGGTGATTCGGCGGCAAGGCGTCGGTGCAGTGCTTCGAGCCGGCCGATCTGCTCGGCCACGGGCGCCTCGCGCACGACGACCAGGAAGTCGAGATCGCTCGAGGCCGGCTCGAAGTCTCCCATCGTCAGCGATCCGTTCACGTAGATGGCGATGAGATTCTCGCCGAGCGCGCTCCGCACGCCGTCTCGGAGCTCCGCGAGTACCCGCCGAATCTCGGCCTCGTCGGCGGACGTCATCTGAACTCCTCCTCACGTGCCGCGCAAACGCGCGTGGGCGCCGTCGTGCAACCCCTCCAGTCACGCCTGCTGTCCCCGCGTATTCGAGAGTCTTTTACGCCATCCTTCGCTTCCGTGCCTCGGCGGCGGCCTGCCGACCACGAGTCCAGAGGTCGAGGAGCACAGTGGCTGCTTCCGACGGTGTCGCCACGGGCCATGGGTAGCTATTTGACGCCGCGAGCGCGCCTCGCCCGTCCGGATATACCCTGAGACGGAGAGGTATCCAGGCATGATACTCACCGTCGGGAAAGGTTCTAATCTCAATACTCTCCAGCCAGTCTAGATAATCGTCCATCGCCTACCCGTTCGTGTGCCACGACTTACTCTGTGCGCGCACCAGGGAGATCGTCGGGAATAGTCCCTGGCTGCCGCGCCGGACTAACCGCAAGGGATCGGTCGGGATTCCGTGAGCTCAGCGCGACCCACAGTCGTGCCTCGTCTGCCAGGACCTGGACACGCCCTTCCCCGGTGGTGAAGATGGGCTGGTCCGTGACGCTTTCCATCATGCTCCTCTTACCTCGAACGATACGTTGTCAGACACGCCTTCCAGTGAGGAGAGAGATCGTTCGCGGCATCCCCCGGAACCATCTCGCCGGTAATCACGGCAACCCGCGGGTCGAGGTCCGCGTCGGACATCACCTCGGCCTCAACGTATCCGGCTAGCTGCCTGATTCGTCGCGCGATTGCACGAGCGATGACACTCCCCCCATCGTCCGGCTGCGCGTCGATCTCGGCGATCAGTCGCGCGAGGCCTTGATGGTCGGCGTCGGCAGCTGCCACCTCGGCTCGTGCCCAGCGAAGCATCCAGCGCTCCAGGGGCGTCCGGGCGTGCGATTCGAGCCAGCCGAGTGCGCGCCGAAGTGCTCGGCGGAAATTACCACGGTTCGCCGTGTGTCCCGCGCGGGCAAAGGCGACGACCGCCGCGGCAGTCAGTTCTACGGACTGACCGCCCGATCCCCAGGCGCCGCGCGCGCTTTGCTGGCGGATCAGCGCGCGCAGGTCATTCTCGGCCATCATCTTCCCAGGGACCTGGCTCGCGGCGGTCAGGGCATCCACATCAAACGCGAGCAGTCCGTGGGTCCCCCGTTCGATCGCTTCGTCCTCCAAGGTCGGTTTATGCTGGTACAGGACTTCCCCCTCGAAGGGTGCGTCGAGGATCAGGGGCTCGCGATCGTACGCTCGCTGAACCCGCAACAACCCGCTCTGCCGCGCGACGAATCCGAAGTAATCCAGTCCTTCCGGCAGCGGAGCACTGACGACGACCTTCCGGGGACGCCGCTTCATCGCAACCGCTTCCCGATCGATCGCAACCAGGGCGGTGTACTGCGTCAGGATATGGTGCTCCAGCGACAGCGCCACGATCGTCTCGCGAGCATCCTGGGCGAACGGGCTCTCCAGCAAGGCGTCGATGCGCTTCTGCGCCCAGAGACGGCGGATCATCGGCTCGTCGACCATCGTCGGGCTCTCGACCCGCAGGACGACCGTCTCGTCGGCTCGAGATCCACGAAGCTCGAGAATCGGCCCGGCCGCGGGTCCGCCGAGCTGCACGATAACCTGAAGCGCCTGCCCGGCGAACAGGTCCGGCAGAACTGACGGATACACGTGCGCCAGCGATCCACCGATGACCCTCAGCTCGAGGTCGGTCAGTATCGGGAAGCTCAGACGATCCTGAAAGCGAATGATCGCGCCCTCGATGTCCTCGTCCAGACCGACCACCTCGGCGACGCCGTGGCCGGCCCGCGCCAGGCGATCGAGCAGATACCGATTGACCGCGGGACCGATCCCGAAGCAGAAGAGGCGGTCGCCGCGCGGTAGCTTCGCGACGAGCTTGACCACCTCCTCCTCCGCCGAGATCGCTCCATCGGTCAGGACCACGACGACGCGCTGACGTGACTGATCACGCGGTAAGGCGACGACCGCGCCGAGCGCGGCGCGCAGCTCGGTTCCACCGCGCCCCTCGATGCGGTCAAGATAGGCGTCGGCGTCACGCAGGGCGCGGTCGTCAAACGGGAGAGGGCGTATTCGACTCGGCTCATACCACTCCACCCGATCATCGAAGACGAGGATGCGGAAAGTGTCGTCGAGCGTCAGGGTGCGCAGGCAGGCTCGCAGTGCATTTCGCGCCTGGGCAATCGGGTTTCCGCTCATGGATCCCGAGCGATCCAAGATGAAAACGAACTCGCGCGGTCCGGTAGCAACGCTTACCTGCTCGGGCGGTGGCGGAACGAACACGGCATAGACCAGGTCGCCAGCCTTGGACGACGTGCGCCAGGCCGCCGTCAGCACCGCGCCATCGGACTGCTGGACGGCGTAGCGCACGACGAAGTCCTTGTTTGGGATCCGCGGCGACACGAGCTTGACGACGCAGCGGCGCTCGTCCAGACAGGTGACCTCGATCGCGTGCGACGGGCTACGCGGCGGCCGAATGGCCACGCCCGCGTCGATCGCCAGCGTGACGTCAAGCGTGGGTAGGGGTGCCCCGGGCGGAGCGATCGCCACGTCGGTGGCTGCGGCCTCCTCGGGCGGCTCATCGGCGCTGTGATAGCGGGGAGTGATTCCAAAGGGAAGTACGACCTCGAACTCGCCGCCGTCGAGCTCAATCGGCATTGAGTACCGATAGCTCGCGACTACCTCCTCGCCTGGCTGCACGTTACCGATGCGAACGGTGTAGAGATTCGGCCGCTCCGAGGTCGTCAACGCGGCGCGCCGGCCTGACTCGATCGCCTCGCGGTAGATCTTCTCGGCCTCCTCCCGCGGTTGTATCTCGCCCTCGACGATCCGCTTCGCGATCCGGATCGAGAATCCAGCCAGTGATGCGCGGTGAGGGATTGCGAAGCGATAGGTTAGCTCGATCGGTTCGGTAAAGGGGTTGGCGAAGTGCTGGGTAAGGGCAACACTCGCGAGCATCCCGATGACCTGACCGTCGACCTCGACGTGGTCGAGCGGCAGGGTCGACTGGTGCTCCTCGTCGACAAGCTCGCCAAGCAGAGTAGGGGAAACGGATTGAGGGCCAACGCGCATCGTCCAAGCTCCTTTCACGCTTCGGATTCGGGGGAAACAGCCGACGTGGGGTGGTCTGTCGAACCTTCAGGTGGCCGGTCGGTACCCGACGGGTCGACATCGGAGCGAACGAAAATCGTCGCCGCGGCATCCAGCAGGCGCTCGACTGCCCGAGCGAGCCGCGGCGGCAGGTCTTGACTCACGTAGAGATCGACGCCAGGCGCAAGCGCGTAGCGCGCCAGGAGTGTCGGCCGCGCTGGCGAGGGGGCGGGAGGTGCCACCGGCCACCGCGGGGAGATCGCCGAGTCCGCCGCGACCACCTGCTCCCCATCGACGATCGCGCGAATCTCGGCATCGGTCGCGCGCTCGAAGAACGCTCGAATCTCATCCAGGCGCCAGCCGATTGCACGGAGCCGGGGGATGGCCTGGAGCCGCAATAGGTGGGACTGATGATACCGCGCGGCAAGCCCGGCCCCCGACGGCGGCGGGAGCACTCCTTGCTGCACGTAGAAGTAGATCGTCCGCCGGGGGATGCCGGTTTTCTCCTCGAGCTCGCCAATCGGATATTCATTCACCACCATCCGCCGCATCCTCACCAGTTGGCTGTCAGTATCACAGTGCTAATCTATCAGTTCATTCTCGCGGTGTCAAGACTTTTTTCCACAAAACCACGGCACCCTGACCTGCCGCGCCGTCCCGTCGAAGCGTGCAGAGCGACCGCTTGATTGCCCACGAGTTTGTCGCTAGGATACGACTACCTATTTTTCCTAGTACTTTCTCACTACGCTCCAGGGGGCTCGGACCATGGCCGTCGCTCAGTCAAACGCCTTGCTCACGCGCGTCACCCGCATCTACATGCTTTCTCCGTTTCAGAAGGCTCTGGCGAAACGTCACAGCGAGGTCGTGCTGTTGCACCAGCTCGCCGACTGCGTCGATCGGCTGTCTTGTGATCCGCTCAGTCCCGGCCTCAACGTGGAAACACTCTTCTCCGTCAACCAGCGCCAAGTCCTCTCGGCACGCATCACGCAGTCGTTCCGCCTGATCTTCGTGCCACTCGCCAGGACCGAGATCGGGCTGCTATATTTTGACAACCACGACGAAGCGTACGCCTGGGTCGATCGGCACCGGTCGACAATTCCCGCGCTCCTCACGCCGGTCGAGGAGATCGACCCGGCCGCTTTGCGCTCCGGTCAGTTCGCGCCGGTGCGGCTGCCCCGGCTTGACGAGGATTCTCCCCTGGTGATCGAAAACGCGCGCCAGTTCGCCGAGATGGTGGAGCAGGGGGTCGTCGCCTACCTGTCCTACCTGGACGAGGATCAGCGTCGTCTCGTCGATCTCAAGACGAGCGGGCTGCTGCTCGTCAAAGGGGGGGCCGGTACGGGCAAGACGGCAGTGGCGATTCACCGGGTTCTGGCGTTGGCCCGCCAGCCCACGCTGATGGGACCCTCCAAGGTCCTCTACCTGTGCTACAATCGCGTCCTCGCCAGCGCCGTCGGTCAGATGCTCGACGCCCTCTCCGGCGGTACTCGTCCGCCGCAGATCGAAGTCAGGACCTTCCACGCGTGGTGTCGCCAGTTTTTAGGGATGGCCTGGGGCCATCTTCCACAGATTCAACCGGAGGAATGTCAGCGTGCCGTGCGCACGGCCTTCGGAAACGTGGACCCGGCGGGCCGCCTGGCGCTGGCCGCGGCCCACCTCAACGATCGCTTCGTCGACGATGAGATCGTCCAGGTAATCAAGCACAACGGTTTGACGACGCTGGACCAGTACCTGTCGTTCAATCGTCGCGGGCGCTCGGTCGCGTTGAAGCGAGCAGCCCGGGAAGCGATCTGGCAGATCTATCGCGAATCGCAGGCATTCCTCGACGAGCGCGGAATCTACCGATGGGAAGATCTGCCCATCCTTGCGCTCCAGGCGCTCGACACTCTCGCCGAGCGACCGGTCTATCGGGCAATCATCATCGACGAAGCACAGGACTGCTCGCCAGTCATCATCCGCCTGGCGCGCCGCCTGCTCCCAGCCGACGGCGGCATCCTTACCGTCTTCGCCGATCCAGCCCAGGCAATCTACGAGAATGGCTTCCAGTGGACCCAGCGCGAGATTCGCCCTGCCGGGGGAAACGTTCACTGGCTCCGGAAGACGTACCGCACCACGCGAGAGATCTACGACCTCGCTCGTCCGCTGCTCGATGGCCAGGAAGATCTGTGCGAGGATCTTGCTCAGATGCAGCCACCCGATCGTCGCGGTCCCCGACCGACCATGCTCGTGACCACGGGACTCGCCGAGCTACTCGACGCCGTCGTCGACCGGGTGGCAGAGGAGGTACGACACCGACCGGCCAATCAGATTGGCGTGCTCGCCGGCAGTCGGGACCTGCTCGAACAGATTCAAGCGCGTCTACAGGAGCGCAATATCGCCAGCACGATCGTCCGGAATGGCAACGACCTCATCTCGCCATCAGTGAAGCTGCTGACATTCCATAGTGCAAAGGGCCTCGACTTCCCGGTCGTCGTCCTCGTCGGTCCGCGCAAGACCGACCTTGGCGGGCAGTCGCGAGCAAGCGCGACCGAAGCGCGGCGTGCGCTGTACGTCGCGTTGACGCGCGCGAGTTACCAGATGGTCATCGGCATCGTCGACGGCGAGCACCATCCGCTGGTCGAATCCCTGGATGGGCAACACTGCTCCCCCGCAGGATCGCGCGGCGTTGCTTTCGTGAACTTGCATTCGGCCGCATGAACGCGACCTGCTTGCCACGAAAGCCATCGCCAGGGCTCCAGCGAGATCAGAGCCGATGAGCAAAATAACGCTTACGTCGAGAACGGATTGCGCACGACGACACCAGTGGACGAGGGGGACGTCAAAGCCAGGCTCGATGGGCTGGCGGCTAGCTCGGAGTCCCACGTAAGTGGCGCCAGTCCTACGAGATCAGCTCGGCGCGGTCGAGGTAGCCTCCCGCGTCGGTCCGGCTGATGAACAGACGCTGAAGTCGTCGCCGACCGTCGATCGTCGTCGCGAACTCGTGCTCCTGCCACTCCTGCCCGCGCACAGCCAGCGGGGATACACCGTCGAGCAGCTCGATCAAAAACCGCCCCATCCAGCGCCGTGGCACCGGCACACCCAGCAGCTCGAGAATCGTCGGAGCCAGGTCGACGATTCCCGCCGGCCGCTCGCTGATCGCACCCCGTTTGAATCCAGGACCGACCGCGACGAGCGTGCTGTGCATCTCCCACGGACTCGCCCCACCG
>CADDYW010000011.1 GCA_902810745.1 Chloroflexota bacterium
TCGCTCGGTTCGCGGCGCCCTCACCGCGTCCTCCGCGGGCGCCGCGAACCGAGCGACGGCCGGCAGCCGAGGCGCCTCCAAAGCCGGCCGAATAGAGCGCGGGGCGGTATGAATGAGCTGGCAGCCGTCAAATCCCCTCTCCTTTTGGGAGAGGGTAAGGGTGAGGGTCGCAGACCGTGCCCCGCGGATCCACGCCCTCACCCCGGCCCTCTCCCAAGGGGAGAGGGAGACAGCCGTCTGCCCGATAGTTCAGCCTTTCTGCTCGATGCTATAGATACAGCCACCAGCGCAGGGAGCTGCCGTTAATCACGGACCCACGGTACATTGAGAAGCGGAAGCAGGACTGGAGTTGCCGAGAGGGCCGTCTGGCTGCACCAGACGACCCTCTTGCACGTTCCTGCGCCAGGCGCATCAGATCAGCATGGCGATCGCCAGGCAGATGACCGCGATGGCAAGCAGGGGCAGTGGCGAGAACAATCCTGCCAGTGCCAGAATCGCCAGAATCAATGCAATGACGATCAGTACGGTGTTGACCGAGGTGCCGGCGACGATCGGACGCATGATCGATTACCTCACTCCTCCGAGTACCGGCGCAACCTTCGTGCCGCGTGACGACACCATTACTCCGTGGCGCGCTTCTCCGCGAGGAAGCGATCGTACTCATCGCGGTCGAGTGGGATCGCGACGGGTTTGTGCTGATAGCCCGAGAGGAGGAGCGCATTCGCGAGCTCGAGCGAGTTCCGACCATCCTCGCCGGTTGCAACCAACGGCTCGCCAAGGCGGATCGCTCGCGCGAACTGCTGGACGACACGAGGGTGACCCGCCGGTTCGGGCGCTACCTCGATCGTTTCCCAGCTTCCCTCCGGTTTGCCCCACGTCGCACCGGTTGCGGTCTCCTCTCGAATGGTCTTGCTCATGCGATACAGGCGGAGCGTTCGATCCTGGATCACGAGCTTGCCACGTTCCCCGGTAAACTCGAAGCGGTTCTCGCCGGGCCATTCTGCCGTGGTGGTGTAGAGCCAGCCGGTGTGGCCATCCTCGTAGTCGAGCATCGCCTCCACCGTATCTTCGACTCGAATGTTGTGCAGACGTGTGTCTACTCGGCTCAGAACGCGACGCGGCTTGCCGCCGAGCCAGATGAACAGGTCGAGCGAGTGTGGTGCCTGATTCATCAGCACGCCGCCGCCTTCGCCCTTCCAGGTGCCGCGCCAGGCCCCGCTATCGTAGTACGCCTGGGTTCGATACCAATGGCTCGCGATCATGACTGATCGATAGATCTGACCAATCGCACCGTCCGCAAGAAGCTGACGGGCCCGCCGGATGTGTGCCTCGGTTCGCGTCTGGAACATAACCCCGAGGACCACGCCCGCGCGTTTCGCGGCTTCGATCATGCGATCGGCCTCGCTCACGGCCACCGCGATCGGTTTCTCGGATAGTACGTGCAGGCCCCGCTCGATCGCGTAGAGTGCAATGGGGGCGTGGAACGGGTGGGGTGTGGCGATGAGGACGGCCTCGCAGGCTCCACTGTCGATAAGCTGCTGATAGCTGTAAAAGCCGGGAATATCGTAGCGCGAGCTCACCTCGTCGACGGACGCTGCGACGACGTCGGCAACTCCAACAAAACGGACCTCCTCCAGCCCCACCTCTTTGTCGAGATGACTTCGTCCCATCCCGCCGAGCCCAACGAGTCCCAGCTTGAGCGGCTCCATGGTTGTCGATCCTCCCACTTAGAGATCCTCGCGAGCGAGGCTGGAACACATCTTAGCAGAAGGGCAGGGAGTGACGCGAGGGCAACGACGGACCGCGACGAGGTCGGGGGCCGAGGTTTTTTGCCGCGGGTACGCCATCGTGCTATACTCGGGACGGCTTTCGTTGCCGGAACAATCTGTGCCCCCTGCCCTTCCCATCAGCGGCAGATCCCGAGAGGGCGTCGCGAGGACCAGCGTGCGAATCAATCCAGGTCTGGCTGGCACCGTGGTAGGTGTGGGTGTCGTGGCGATTGCCGTGTTCTCGGTCGTGGTATCGTTTCCGTTCGACGATGCTTTTGCCCCTCAGCTAACACCTGTTCCTCCGAGGACAATTCCTTTCACCGACGTCAATCCCTATGGGGCCGACTTTCTCCTCGACACCGAGGCGGAAGAGTGGAAGATCGATAAGACGCTCGAGATGGCACACGAGGCCGGTATTGGTTGGGTGAAGCAGCAGTTTCCGTGGGAGGATCTTCAGCTTTCTCCCGGACCGAACGGCTATTACGACAATCGCCTGAATCAGAGTACCTGGGACAAGTACGATCGCATCGTCCGTCTTGCCACCAAATACCACATGCAGGTGATCGCGCGCCTCGACCGCCCGCCGTCGTGGACGCGCGTTGACAACCGACGACCGGAGCGTCCGCCGGATGACTTCTCACGGTACGGCGACTTCGTCTACGATGTGGTCAGCCACTTCAAGGGTCGGATCCACTACTACCAGATCTGGAACGAGCCAAATATCTATCCAGAATGGGGCGACCAGCCTCCAGACCCGGCCGCGTACGTGCAACTGCTCCGCATCGCGTACGAGCGGGCGAAGGAGGCCGATCCGAATGTGGTGATCCTGAGCGCGCCGCTCGCCCAGACACTCGAAAACTCCTCGCGCAATATGTCCGATCTCCTGTTTCTGCAGAAGATGTACGCGGCGGGGGCGCGTCCCTACTTCGACATCCTGTTTGCGAACGCGTATGGATTTGGCCTTCCCCCTGACGATCCTCCAGCACCGGACCGCCTGAACTTCCAGAGGGTCACGCTGCTCCGCCAGATCATGATCGAGAACGGAGATGCGAACAAGCCAATCTGGTTCAACGAGTTTGGCTGGAACGCGGCACCCGCCAGCTTTACGCCGGATCGATTGCCCTGGGGGAGGGTGACGGAGCAGCAGCAAGCTCAGTACACCGTCGAGGCGATCCAGTTCGCGCGGTCTCACTGGCCCTGGGCGGGCGTGTTCAACATCTGGTTCTTCCGTGAATCCGGCAACCTGCCAAACCTCTCCCAGGATCGCGCGGAGTACTATTTCCGCATGGTCGACCCTGGCTTTACGCCTCGTCCACTCTACAACGCCGTCAAGCAGGCTACAAAAGGGATGGACGTTGTCGGGCCAGGGAAGTATGCAGTCACCGATCCCGCGGCCGAGTTCTCTGGCAACTGGGAACCGATCTTGAGACCGTCATCTGCCGAGGGCGTCATCGAATCGTCGGTGACCGAGGGCGATAGCCTGACTATCACATTTCAGGGAGGGGGCCTGAGCCTGGACATTCAGCGGTCGCCCAACGCCGGACAGATTTACCTGACCGTGGACGGACGCGAGGCGAACGCAGTTCCAGAGCACTCCCAGGGGCGCTCGATCGTTGATGTGAGTGCAGCCAATCATCAGGAGGCACCAATCTCGATTCCGATCGCCGACGGCCTGTCGCCGGGTCAGCACGTGCTCCGTCTGGTCGTTGGGCCGGGGCCCGGTCCGGAGCGCGGCGCGGTTCAGATCACGGGGTTCGAGATCCGCCCGGTGAACACGTCCGCGGCCCTCGTTCGGGGTGGTATCACGATGGGAGCCGCCCTGGTCATCGGCGCGCTCGCGATTGTCGTCGGTCGGCTCTGGCCCTGGGGGCGGTGACGTGGCCGGCGCGTACGACGAGCTGATCGAGGGTGACGCGCCGTCACGAGCCCAGCTGGTTTTCGGCTTTCTGGTCGTGCTTGCCACGGTAGCCATTCTGGTCGCGCCGTTGCCGGTCGCCGCGGCTGGCGTCGTCGTCTTCGTTGTCTCCGCGTCCCAGGCTCCTCTCGTCGCGCTCTGCTTGATCGTTCTGAGTCTACCGTTCTATCTCCTGGATCGACCGGTTGGCCATCTCGAGTTCTCGCCGACCGAGATCCTCATTCTCCTATCGCTGGCTGCTGGGCTCTTCCGAGCTGCCGGACATTGCGTGCCGCGCGGCCTCCTGTTCGCCCCTGCAAGCGAAGATTCCTCAGCGCCAGCGTATTCGGGCAAGGGATGGGCAGGAAGGACTTCGGCCCTGCGCGAGTGGATTGGCGATCCGACGATCGCCGGCCTCGTCGTCTTCATAGTGCTCGTCGGCGTCATCAGTCTCACCGCGAGTGTCGCGGTTCACGAGAGCCTGCGCTCGCTGAGAACCATCATCGTCGAGCCGGCCGCGTTCTACTTTCTCGTGGTGACGCAGGTTCGGGACCGACGTGCCGCCTTTGCCCTGGCGCTGGCGCTCGTCGCGGCGGGTGTGCTGATCTCATTTGTCGGCTTCTGGCAGTATGCGACCGATCAGCGCATTATCACGGCCGAGGAGGCGTTGCGGCGGATCCGCGGCTTTTACGGTTCCCCCAATAACCTGGGGCTCTTCCTCGGGCGGGCACTCCCGATGGCGGTCGCCCTGTCGCTCTGGTGGCCGCGTGGGCGGCCCTGGCTGATCGCGGCATCCAGCGTGATCGCACTGGCGCTGCTGCTGACGTTCTCGATCGGGGCGTGGGTAGCGGTTGGAGTAAGTCTGCTCGTCCTGGCGGCCCTACGCGGCCGTCGGGCCTTTCAGGTCGCGGTAGGCATGGGAGTCGTTGGTCTGTTCGTGGTGACGGCGGCTGCGCTGCGTGTGCCGCGGATCGGCTCGCACTTTGATCTGGGGGCCGGAACCACGTTCGAACGTGTACTGGTCTGGCAGTCGGCGCTGCATATGCTGGCAGACCATCCCATCCGTGGTATCGGGCTGGATAACTTCCTATACTATTATCAGCACGGCTATCGCCTTCCGGCCGCCTGGAGGGAGCCAGACCTGTCGCACCCGCACAATCTGGTACTCGACTTCTGGCTGAGCCTGGGACTGCCCGGCCTCCTCGGCCTGGGCTTGCTTCTCGGCCGACTGGGTACCGTGGTGACGCGGGAATGGCAGGCGAGTGGACCGATGGAGCGCGGTGTGTATGCGGGTGTGGTTGGTGCCATGCTTGACACTATCCTGCACGGGCTGGTCGATAACTCATTCTTCCTAGTCGATCTGTCCGTGCTATTCTGGCTGATGTTTGCTATAGTAGCCGTATTACACAGAGCGGCGGCATGTAGGGAGTCACGTTGAGATCACTGGTGACCGGCGGGGCCGGCTTTCTGGGCTCGCATCTCTGCGACCGACTTCTCGCGCGCGGTGACGAGGTGGTGTGCTTCGACAACCTGACCACCGGACAGCGTGAAAATCTCGCTCATCTGGAGTCGCATCCGCGCTTTCAGTTCGTGCAGGCCGACGTCATTCAGCCGGTCCTTATCGATGGCAGGATCGATCGAATCTTCCACCTCGCAAGCCCGGCGAGTCCGCCGGGCTATATGCAGAGACCTCTTGAGACGGCACTGGTGAATAGCTTCGGTACCTATCACCTGCTTCGGCTAGCCCAGGAACGCGGCGCGCGGTTCCTCATGGCGTCGACCTCCGAGGCATATGGCGATCCCGAGGTTCATCCACAGCCGGAAGACTACTGGGGACACGTGAATCCGGTCGGCGAGCGAAGCTGCTACGACGAAGGCAAGAGATTCGCCGAGGCGCTCACGATGATCTTCGTGCGCCAGTTCGGCGTCGATGCGCGGGTAGTGCGTATCTTCAACTGCTACGGTCCACGTTCGGATCCGAATGATGGACGGCTGGTTCCGAATTTCGTGACGCAAGCGCTGACTGGCAAGCCGCTGACGGTTTATGGTGATGGGCAGCAGACGCGGAGTCTGTGCTACGTCAGCGATCTCGTCGAAGGTCTCGTTCGGGCAATGGAAGCGCCCGGATCCACCGGCCGTGTCTACAACCTGGGCAATCCGGACGAGCGAACCGTCCTCCAGTTTGCCGAGATCATCAGACGGGTGACCGGCTCCAATTCCCCCATCGTCTATCTGCCGCGGATGAGCCCGGACGATCCCCACCGGCGCTGCCCCGACATCACGCGGGCTCGACACGAGCTGAACTGGGAGCCAACCGTCCAGCTGGAAGATGGTCTGAGGGAAACGGTTGCCTGGTTCCGTGAGCGGCTTGGCCTCGGGGCAGTCCGAAACTGATTCGACGGGCGCGGGATTGTTCGGGGCCGGGGTAGGCGCGCGAAACCATCGGAGAACGGCGTCACGCCGTGGTGTGGTACGGGTGGAGGGCCAGTGATTGCACGCGGTCGGCTTCGCTCGATGCGGCCTCCGCTGGCCGGAGCGATGGTACTTCTCGGAGGGATGGCAGGAGCTCTGCCCACGCGGTATGGCGCGGCTGCTGCCGTCGCTGGATTCGCGACCGCGGCGGTCCTGGTTAGACCGGTACTCGGGCTGGCGGCGCTAACCTTTGCCGTTCCTTTCGGCCCCAGCGGAGATGCAGATAGTGGCCTGGCGGTTACGCCAACGGATGCTCTGGTCGTTCTGATTCTTGCAGCGGTGCTCCTGGCCTGCCTGTCGCGTCGCTGCTCGACGGTGGTCCTCACCGGCGCCTTCGTGCCGAGTGCTGCATTTATTCTCGTGTTACTACTCTCGGCGACATTCGCGTCGGCGTTCGTGGTTTCGCTCAAAGAGATCCTGCGCTGGGTCGAGCTCCTCGGGATGATGATTGTGGCCGCGATGCTCTGCCGCCGCGAGAGAGACCGTCAGCTCGTCGTCGTGGCTCTTCTGTGCGCGGCGGTCCTGGAAGCGTTGCTTGGATGGGGGCAATTCTTCCTCCGCTACGGGCCGTCGAGCTTCCGCATTGGACCGTTCTTGCGAGCCTACGGAACCTTCGGTCAGCCAAATCCATTCGGCGGCTACCTGGCGATGGTGCTTCCCATCGCCCTGGCGCTGGCGTTCTGGCGACGTCCATGGATTGGCCGCCCGAGCCGACTGACACTTCTGGCGCTTGCTGCGACTGGCATCATCGGCGTCGGGTTGCTGATGAGCCTCTCACGTGGAGCCTGGCTGGGTGTGGCGGTTGGACTGATTGTGCTGTTCTGGGCCCAGGTGCGACGGGGGGGCCTGATCGTCGCCGGTGGCGTTGCGTTGATCGTCGCGTTGCTTGTGCTGGACTCGGTGCAGCTCGTCCCGACGGCTGTCTCCGCGCGTCTTGGGCAGATCGTCCAGTACTTTGGACTGTTTGACGCACGTCGGGTCATTCCGACCCCGCAAAACTGGGCGATCGTGGAGCGCATGGCTCATTGGCAGGCAGCCTGGAATATGTACATGGCACGACCGATCCTTGGCGTTGGGCCCGGTCACTACGCTCTCGCCTATCCGGACTATCGCGTCAATGATTTCTGGATCTACCCGCTTGGTCACGCGCATAACATCTACCTGAATATCATGGCCGAAACCGGCTTCCTGGGTATCGTCACGTACCTCGTACAATTTGTCGCGTGGCTGGCGGTCATCCTGGCAGGTCGCCACCGGTCGAAGTCGCCGATTGATCGCGCGCTGGCTGCTGGCATCCTGGCAAGCTTCGTCGCAGTGGCAGTCCACAACAGCTTCGACGACCTCTACGTCCACGGGCTGAATGCACAGTTCGGCATGCTCCTGGGAGTGGCCGCGTCGATTGGACGTGACCGCCCCGGTGAGCCACAGGAGTCCTGGTGAGTGCAGTCGAGAACCAACCGCGGGCGTCGGACGCCTCCGGTGCAGGCGATGTCTCCCTGGGGCGACGCGTCTTCCGCCCCCAGACGCTCATCTCTTTTGGAATCGGCGTTATCATCCTGGCCTTCGCGCTCAGTCACCTCCAGGTTGATCTGTCGGCGACGTTGCGCGTCCTCGGCAGTGCAAACTGGGCTCTTTTCATCGCCGCGTTCGTTGTGTACTATGCCACCTTTCCGATCCGAGCACTGCGCTGGCGGACGATGCTCGGCAACGCGGGCTGTGACGAGGATCGAATTCCGGCCGTCGCGGGCCTGGCGGAGATCATTTATCTGTCGTGGTTTGCCAACAGCGTCGTTCCCGCCAAGCTCGGCGACGTCTATCGTGCTTACCTGCTCCGTCGACGATCGACGGTCTCTCTGTCCAAGGCGGGAGGCACGATCGTCGCGGAGCGCTTGATCGACTTCTCGGTACTTCTGCTGATCCTCGTCGGGTCTGGCTTGCTGAGCTTTCGGGGTAAGCTGCCGAACGTCGTCGTAGCCGTTCTCGAGGTGGGAGTGGCGGGTGTCGTCGTCGCCGCGATCGCCTTGCTGATGATGCATCGTCTTGACGCGATCGTACGGCGGATCATCCCGAGGCGCCTCCACCAGATCTACGAGCACTTTCAGGAGGGCGCGCTTGGCTCGTTTGGCAGCTATCCGCAGCTCCTGGGACTGACAGTCCTGGCGTGGGCAGCAGAGATCGGCCGACTCTTTCTGGTGACCCGCTCGGTCGGGCTCGTGCTTTCGTCGAACTTCGCGGTCAATCTCGTCATCGTGACCTTCGTGGCGCTTGGCGCGGCCCTGCTGACCGCCCCGCCAGGGACACCGGCCGGGCTGGGCTACGTCGAAGCGTCCATCTCCGGAGCGCTGATCCTCTTCGGTGCGAACCAGACGTTCGCAGTCTCGGTTGCGCTGCTCGATCGCTCGATCAGCTTTCTCAGTCTTGTCGTTATTGGTTTCTTCGTGTATCTCTTGAGCTATCGCCATGCGGATCGGATTTGATTGCACCGCGGCAGTTCGGCAGGGAGCCGGTATCGGGCGCTGGGCGCGAAGCTTGATTCGCGCACTGATCGAGCAAGATCCGGAGAACAGCTATACCCTTTTTTACGCCCGGTCACGTCGGAACGACCCGCCGCCAAACCTTCCCAAGGGCCCTCGCGTGACCTATCGGCCGCTCTGGCTCACCGAAAAATCGCTCAATATGCTCTGGTACAAGATCGGACTGCCGTTGCCGGTCGACGCCCTGGCCGGCTCAGCCGACGTGTTTCACTTTCCTGACTTCGCACTCCCGCCAGTTCGTAACGGGGCCACGGTGGTAACCATCCACGATCTTTCGTTTCTACTCGTGCCCGAGTGTGCTGATCAGCGTTTACGGGCCCACCTCGAGAAGGTGGTGCCGATCTCGGTGCGAGAGGCCGACTTCGTCTGCGCCGATTCCGAGAACACGCGCAACGAGCTGACAACGCTGCTGGACGTCGAACCCTCGCGGGCGGAGGTCGTGTACGGTGGGGTAGACTGCCGCTTCCACCCGGTGACGGATCCGCTGACCCTCGAAGCAACACGCCAGAAGTATGGACTACTCTTTCCGTTCATCTTCTTCATGGGCACGATCGAGCCGCGAAAGAACCTTGGGAGGTTGCTCCAGGCCTACACCCGTCTGCGTCAGCGCGGACGAATACCGCATCGTCTGGTCATCGCGGGCGGGCTAGGCTGGCTATACCAGGATGTCCTGCGCGACATCGATCAGCTCGCGGCAGAGCAGGAGGTCGTGTTCCTCGGCAGGGTACCGGATGAGGACCTGCCGGCTCTCTATTCGCTGAGCGACCTGTTCGTCTTTCCTTCCCTGTACGAAGGGTTTGGTCTGCCGCCGCTGGAAGCCATGGCGTGTGGGAAGGCAGTCATCTGCTCGAATACGTCCTCGCTTCCCGAGGTGGTGGGCGACGCCGGCGTGCTGGTTTCGCCGTACGACGTCGACGCGCTGGCTGGCGCGATGGAGCAGCTTCTCGACGATCCAGAGCAACGTGAGATGCTTGGCCAGCGTGGGATCGAGCGCGCGAGGCGATTCACCTGGGAAGAAGCTGCCCGTAAGACGCTAGCTATCTATGAGCGTCTCGTTGGAGCGTGAATCGCCGGTGCCCTGTCAGGTCGCGATGAACGCGCTCTTCCTGCACTACCCGCTCTCGGGCACGGGGCGCTATCTGACGAGTTTGATCCAGCGAACGGATAACCTGCTGCTCGTCGGCGCAGCTGAGTTTCCTCCCGCCGAGGGCACTGGGCGGCACCCCGACCTGACGGTATCGACGCCCTTTGACCGTCGACACCGTAACCTTGCAAAGGTGTGGTTCGAACAGGTTGCATTGCCCGCGGCGGCGACGAAGGCGCGGGCGGCTTTGGTCCACAACCCGTACTTCGCGGCGCCCCTCTGGTCGCGCCTCCCGACTGTGGTCACGGTACACGACCTCGTGCCAGTGGTCCGACCGGAGTATCGTCGGACGGCCGCGCAGCGGCTGTACACGACTCTTGTCGTCCGGGGGTTGATGGCGGCGAGTCGGATCATCACCGACTCGGCCGCGAGTGCGCGGGATCTTCAGGATCGGCTCAGGGTGTCGGCAGAGCGTATTCGGGTTATTCCCCTTGGCGTCGACGAGCGGTTTCGTCCGCTCCAGTCGGATCGAGAGCGCCTCTGGGCCGAGGCGATTCTTGCTCGTCACAGACTCGGCCGGCCCTATCTGCTCTACCTCGGAGGGCTGGATCGGCGCAAGAATGTCTCGACGCTGGTTCACGCCTTCGCCAGCCTGAAGCAGGAACGTCGCATCCCGCACGTTCTCGCGATCGTGGGAGGAGTTCGCGTTGGCGATGATCTCTTCTACGATCCTCGTCCCGACGTCGAGCGACTGGGACTCGAAGATTCGGTGCGCCTGCTTGGTCAGGTCGCGGACGCGGATGTTCGGGCGCTGCACGCTCTCGCCGACGCCTTCGTCTTCCCGTCGACCTACGAAGGTTTCGGTCTGCCCCCGCTGGAGGCGATGGCCTGCGGTGCGCCCGTGATCTGCTCGTCGGCATCGTCGTTGCCCGAGGTCGTCGGCGACGCGGGAGTCCTCTTCGATCCGAACGATGCGGGAGCGCTGGCCGCGGCTCTCTGGAAGGTTCTATGCGATCCGGAGCTACGGCAGTGGCTGCGAGAGCGTGCACTCGCACGCGCAGCCGATTTTACCTGGGAGAAGACGGTGCAATCCACGATCGCGGTGTGGAATGAGGTGGCTCCGACGTGCCGATAAAGGTCGTGATGGTCTCCAAGGCGTTTGCCATTCGCGATGTGTATCAGCGCAAGCTCGAGGAGATCGCCGGTCTGGACGGCATAGATCTGACCGTCATCTCGCCAGCGTCCTGGCGAGAAGGACGAAGCACCTTCAGGTTGCAGCCGCGCTTCACGCGCGGCTATAACCTCATCGTCACGCCGATTATCTTCAATGGCCGATTCCACCTCCACTTCTATCCGCGTCTTCCCCGCCTGCTCCGATCGTTGAGGCCGGATCTCCTGCACGTCGATGAAGAGCCGTATAACCTCGCGACCTGGCTGGCGATGCGATCGGGCCGGACGGTCGGTGCGCGCTGCCTCTTCTTCACCTGGCAGAATCTCTGTCGCCGGCTCCCGGTTCCCTTCTCGATCATCGAGGCCCAGAATTACCGCATGGCCAGCGGAGTGATCGCCGGAAACCGCGACGCACAGAACGTCTTGAGGCGTAAAGGATTCAAGGGACCGATCTGGGTCATCCCTCAGTTTGGGATCGATCCTGATTTGTTCTATCCGCGCGATCGATCGACCGGAGAGACGTTCGTCGTCGGCTACGTTGGACGGCTGGTTCGAGCCAAGGGCCTTGATCTGCTGCTCCGAGCCTGCTCGACGCTCGAAGATCCCTGGAAGCTGGTGCTGGTCGGAGGAGGGGAAGAAGAGCCATCGCTGCGGCGCCTCAGTGCGGAGCTGGGTATTGGTGCGCGGGTCGAGTTCCGGGGAGAGGTCGCATCCCTCGACGTCCCGCGAACTCTGCGCGATTTCGATGTTCTGGTATTGCCCTCGCGCAGTGCTCCCACGTGGCGCGAGCAGTTCGGACGCGTTCTCGTGGAGGCAATGGCGTGCGCCGTGCCGGTCGTGGGGTCCGATTCGGGCGAGATCCCGCACGTAATCGGAGACGCGGGCCTGATTTTTCCGGAGGAGAACTGGCGGGCACTGGCCGACCACTTGCGCACCTTGCAGGAAGATCCGCCCCTGCGCGCCGCGCTTGGCCAGCGTGGACGCGAGCGTGCGCTGACGCAATACACGATTCGGAGTATTGCCGAGCAGACTGTCTCCGTCTATCGAGCGCTCCTCGAGGTGCGGGCCTGCTGATCTCGTTCGTGTCGACCGGGCGCGGGTGCTGGATATCTCGAGGGCAGAGAGAGGATTTTTTCGCATTTCGAGCCCCGGCAGTTCTCGACATAAGAATCCGAGCGTGCTATAATCGGCGCGACCTGATCCATGGGCTCCTTCAACCATTAGCTAGCCTGAATGGTTATCGGGGGAGACCGTGAGGAGTGCCGGGAGCAGGACGACGAGTGATCTCGGGCGCTGTCGCCGCTCGAGCCGATCAATCGCAGAACTGGAGGATCTTGTCAAAGGTCATGGCCGATCAAATCAAAGTTGAAACTACCGCGCGAAGTGGCGACAAAGTCCTGACGTGTCGCGACTGTGGAGTGACGTTTGTATTCACGGTAGGCGAGCAGGAGTTCTATCGGCAAAAAGGCCTGCTGAATGATCCGCAGCGGTGTCCATCGTGTCGAGCGGCGCGCCGTCGGGAGCGAAACGGCTTGCCACCACGCGAGATGCACCAGGTGACGTGCGCGGCGTGCGGTTCCATTGCGATGGTCCCGTTCCTACCGCGACAAGACCGACCGGTCTACTGCAGCTCTTGCTACGACAAGGCGCGTAGCGGCATGGTGAACTAGGGATCGAGACAGACCGGGCAGGAGCGGCGGTCCGTGCTCGCGTTACCCGTCGAAGGCGGCGCCCCGAGCCTGGTCTGGCTGCAACCTTGTCGGTCGCCACGGCCGAGCGATTGCCCCGTGGCCTTGATCACGGAGCGAAGCGCCTCTCAGCAGCGCCAGGGTGGACGTGATCAAGGTGGTGAGTGTGGACCGTGTCACGATGCACGCTCCGTGCTGTGCCAGCGGTCCAGGATCGTCTGGGCCACTCCGGCGGTGACCTCGGCCGAAGCCTCCCCTGACCGGCGAGGGTAGAATGATCGAAGGGGGAGAGCAGGTTCGATGCTCTCCCCCTTCCCGCGCGCGAGGCCCTGTTCTGCCCCTGGGCCAGCTATTGCTGGCGGATCACGAGGGGCGCTGGTGGCGGGTATGGCTGCCCGAAGCCCACTGCCAGGGAATCCAGGCAGTCATCCGCTCGTCGAGTCCAACCGAGACCAGCTTTTCGCGGCTGCAGCTCTTCAGCGCTTCACGCTCTTCGGGCGTGACATCGTACTCGTCCATGGCCTTGTCTGGCTCGTTGACCATGCGCATGCAGAACCGCATGTCCTTGCAGGCACGATCCAGGATCGCGTGCATCGCTTGTTTACTCATGGCTGATCTGGACTAGTCTCCGGGAGGCCGGGGATACCGGGGTCAGGACGGTCTGACCGGTCGACGAACGACGGCGGCAGCAGCTCCTTCCGTTCGAGGTCAGGCCGATGGCGAACTGTGAGGGGTTCGTTCCTCGCCGTGGAGAACGGCACGCGCCTCGTCGGCGAGTCCGAGCGCCACGCAATCGCGATAGGTCGAGTAGACCGCGCGATTGACCAGCGGAAGGTGCCAGGGCTCGCTAAAAAGCTCGGGGGTTCGACGCAGCGCCACCAAGTGCTCGAGGCGCGCGAGGAAGAACCGCTGGATGACCGAGTATCTCGTCGAGTCGATCCAGTCTCGTCGGCCAGATTCGCCACGCATCGGGAACTCATCACGCGAATATCTCTGCATTCTGGCCCCCTCGGTCTGGGCAGGACGCTCTTCGCGGTACCCAGGTCGTCTCGATCTCAAGAACTGATCCGCTCGATACGCTGGTAACTATCTCGACCTGGCCACGATACCTGTTCTGAAAGAGCCCAGGCATCGCGATAGGACCAGCATTCGGTCGAGTTCCTGGAGTTGTTTCCCGCGTAGTGGCGTCTACCAGCATTTTACCCCGCGTTGTGGCGCAATGCAATAATCCGACAATGGGTCCATCGGCTGAGTTGATAGTGAGAAAGGAAAGAGGAGCACCACGCGAGCAGCCAGGTCCGCCCGCGTCGGCGGGCTGTCGGAGCGGCATAACGGACTCGAACCGTCAGTCTTCTGCTTGGGAAGCAGACGTGTTGCCATTACACCAATGCCGCGCTATTCTCCAATAGTGTATCTAATACAGCTCGCCTCGTCAATGGGGCGCACGGCTCTGACTTGAGTGAGGCCGTGGTCGGGGCGAGTGGACTTGAACCACCGACCTCAGCGTCCCGAACGCTGCGCGCTAACCAAACTGCGCCACGCCCCGTACGGTAGAATTATACCCGACAGTGGATCTGTTCACAAGTGCGACCCAGGGTCGCAACTGCAACGACAGAGCGATGAAACCAGGCGATCGTTTCGAGCTAGTCCTGACTGACCTCAGCTACCTCGGGGGCGCGGTTGGGCGAAACAAGGATAATCTGGCGATCTTCGTCAGTGGCGGGCTGCCGGGCGAGCGTGTCGTCGTCGAGGTCGAGGAGACACGCCCGCGCTACGCCCGCGCTCACGTCGTCGAGGTGCTCGAGCCAGCGGAAGATCGAGCCGTTCCTCCGTGCCCGTACTTTGGAACGTGTGGGGGCTGCCAGTCGCAGCACCAGCAGTATGCGGCGCAGGTACGTTGGAAAACCGAGATGGTCCGGCGCCAGCTTCAGCGAATCGGTCATCTCGCCGATCCTCCCCTGCAGCCAACGATCGCAGCTGCCTACCCCTGGCGGTATCGGAATCAGGCGCGCTTCTCGGTCGATTCGCAGGGAAGGCTTGGATTTACACGCTTCCACAGCCGTCGTCTGCTGGCAATCGAGTCGTGCGACATTATGCAGCAGCCGATCGTGGACCTGATGCCGCGCCTCCAGGGTGCTGCTCCGGGGGTCCACCAGGTGGTCGTCCGCTATGGAAGTCGGACCGGCCAGTTCTTGATCGCTCCGCGCCTGGCCGAGGCCATCCCAGATCTAGCGAGCGGACAGGAGTGGTATGAGGAGGTTCTCCTCGGACGAAGGTATCGCGTGTCGGCGTCATCCTTCTTTCAGGTGAATACGCGGGTGGACGAGCGGCCCATCCCTGAGGTCATCAAGGCGCCCTGGCTGCCATCACGCGTCGCGGCGCTGAGCCAGGCTGATCTCCTCGCGTTGCTGGTGCTCGATCGTCTATCGTTGAGCGGCCGGGAGTTCATCGTGGATGCGTACTCGGGCGTCGGGACGTTCGCATTGCTTGCTGCGGAGCGGGCTGCGCGCGTGGTGGGAATCGAGGAGGCACGGTGCGCGGTGCTGGACGCCGAGCATAATGCCGCGGATCTCGACAACGTCCAGTTTCTGACGGGACGAGCCGAAGATTTGCTGGGACAGATCAAGGAGAGACCCGACGCAGTCATCCTCGACCCATCGCGCACCGGTTGCGCACCGCGAGCCCTGGAAGCGCTTGCCGCGCTGCGGCCACCGACGATCGTCTACGTATCCTGTGATCCCGCGACGCTCGCGCGCGATCTGGCATTGCTCTGCGCGGCAGGCTTCTGCCTGGACGAGGTCCAGCCGATCGACATGTTCCCCCAGACTCACCACATTGAATCAGTCAGCGTTCTACACGACAGCAGAAGTTGACTGGATTCCCCGTTCGGCTATAATCGGCTCGGCAACAAGAGGAGGTCTGGAAGTCATGGATCATCGGGCGACTCGCCTTGCTCGGGTGCTTGTCGTGGTGGGGCTGCTGACGACGGCTGCCTGCACGAAGCTGCCGGAAGACTACCCGACTCCTACTCCGTTCCCTACTCCGGAGACGAGTAACAAGCCCGTTTATACCGTGAAGCGAGGGACGATCGAGCAGCAGATCAAAGCGCTGGGCCGCGTTGCTGCCGAGCAGGAAGCGGTGATGTACTTCCGACAGGCCGGTCGCCTCTACCACATGTACGTCGAGACCGAGCAGAAGGTGAAGAAAGGCGACCTGCTCGCCGAGCTCGACACGGGAACGCTCAAGGATCAGGTCGAGATTGCCAAGACGCAGGCGGAGATCGCGCAGCTCAAGGTCGATCAGGCGATGGGGAAGGATACCGCCAATGGAGAGTCGGCGGCGGTCTCGTCGGCACGTGCCGCGCTGGCCAAGGCCGAGGCCGACTACGCCAAGGCGCAGGACGCCCTCGATAAGCTGTTAGAGGGTCCGACCGCGGCTGATCTTCAGGCTGCCCAGGCAGCGGTGGCATCGGCCCAGACCCAGCTCCAGAAGGACAAGGCTGCGCTGATCCAGCTTCAGACCCCTCCGACGGCAGATCAGATCACGATTCTCCGGGCAAACCTCGACAAGGCGCAGGCGGCGCTCCAGCAGGCGCAGGCAGCTTACGACCGGGTAAAGTTCCGCCCCGATATCGCGGCTCTGCCGCAGTCCGCGGCACTTCAGCAGGCGACCGCGGACTATAACGCGGCGAAGGCGACGTTTGATCAGGCAATAGCGGGGCCGAAGCCCGAAGACATCGCGAATGCGCAGAAGCAGGTTCAGGTCGACGAGGCCAACGTCCAGGCGGCACAGTCGAAGCTCGATCTTCTGCAAAAGGGCGCGACCGCGGCCGAAATCGACGCCGCGAAACAATCAGTCGCCAGCGCCAAGGCGAGCGTCGACCTGGCGCGGGTCACTCTCCAGCAGGCTCTGGGCGCGGCGTCAGGGAAGAGCATCGACGTTCAGATCGCCCAGAAGCAGGCGGAACTCGCGAAGCTTCAGCTCGAGACGCTGCAGAATCAGCTCGATCAAGCCCAGCTGCGCGCACCGTTCGATGGTGTGATTACTGAGACGGATGCCCAGGATGGCGACGCGATTCAATCCTACACGCCCGTCCTGACGGTCTCGAACCCGTCAAAGCTTGAGATCGCGGTCGAGCTGCAGCCGGCGGACCTGACGCAGGTCGCGGTGGGGAAGCTGGCGACGATCGTCCTGAGCTCCTATCCGAAGACGACGCTGCAGGGAAAGGTCATCCGTATGCCGGAGACGACGACGAGCACGTCGCCCCAGCTACCAGCGACTCTTCGGACCGTGCGAATCAATCTCCCGCCCCCTCCGGGACCGGTGAATCTTGGCGACCTGGCCAACGTGACCATCGACGTGCAACGTAAGGACAATGTACTTCTGCTGCCGACCGCGGCAATCCGGACGTTTGGTGGGCGGCGCTTCGTGCGCCTCGAAGGGCCGTCGGGCCGTCACCAGGAAGTGGATATCGAGGTCGGCATCAGCGACGACACGAATACCGAGATCACCAAGGGGCTCCAAGAGGGGCAGAAGGTTATTGCTCCGTGATGATTCCTGGTGCGATGTAGCCGCGGGCTAGATAGTAGAGCAGCTTGAGGTACTCGTCGTTCACCGAGACGAAACCTTCCTCGCTCTGCCACCAGTGATTGAGATCGAACGGGCCACCGACCACCGGCGCTGGCCAGACCTCGAGATCTTGCCCGGCGAAGGCCGTGCGGAAGGTCCAGAGGCTCCGTCGAATGTGGTAGCGGTCAGTTACCAGAAGCGCCGTGCGCCACCCGTGTTCCTCCATCAGCTGGCGCGAGCGTAGAGCATCCTCGTGGGTGTTCTGGGTCCCATTTGCCAGGAGAATCGCCTGTCGCGGGATGCCGCGCCGAGCGAGTACCGTTGCCTCGATTGGTGTACCGTTTGGTGCGCCGGTCGCGATGATGTGCTGCGCTAGCCCTTCGCGATAGAGAGTGATTCCATAGGCTTCCCGATCTCCGTTGCCGCCTCCCAGGACGATGATCACGTCGGCGGGGTGCAGGCTTGCTGGCACGTCGAGGGCATATCCGAGCACGGGCAGCCACGCCGAGCGCAGCTCGTACCCGAGGGTCGCGCCGAAGATCACGAAGAGGACAAGACCGACACAGCCAACCGCGCAGGTGGAGAATCGTGGCCTCGGGCTCAACGGTCTGTCTCCTTGCTCCCGAGTGGAGCGTGGCACGCTGGATGCCAGCGCCAGGCGGGAGGATCGTCGTGGTGCAGCACAATGCCCGATATTTCCAGAAGGCCCTGAAGGCACTTGACTGGTCTCACGGCTACACCGGGAACCAGTTGATCAACCTGTTCTCTGATTTCCCCATCGGCTGGTTCGTTCGCGTGCCGCAGGACCGCCTGTTCACCCGCTGGGAGGATTTCTGGCAGTACGTGACGCCGATCAGCGCGTCGACGCGAGGATCGCAGGCCCACGAGCGCTAGGGAGCAGCGCTCGGAGCCGGGGATGACGAGCAGCAAGCCGACTGCCCCCGCACCGGTCTTCCCCGCGCACCGGACATCTACGTCTTCCACGACTTCGAGAAGCTCATATCTCCACTGATCGCCTGATCGGCCAGGTGCTGGAAAAGCCGGTAGCGGGAGAGGAGCAAGACGGCGAGACTCGGGATACGGTAGACGATTTTTCCGAGGATCGACCAGAAACGCAGATCTCGCCCCAGCACTGACTGGACTGCAGCGGAGTAGCCGCTGAGGCTGGGCCAGTCTCCGGAGAGGAATCGGGCAAGGGCATCCGAGGCGAATCGACCGGTCTGAATTGCGTAGGCGATCCCTTCCCCGAAGAACGGATCCGCAACGCCCGCCGCGTCACCTGCCAGGATGACATTCCCGCGGTCGAGGGGCTCGACGCCGCGCCAGACCGGGATCTTATGGCCAACAATTCGCAGCGGGTGGCGGAAGGTCATCTGGTGTCGGTCGAGGAACTCCCACAGGTGGCGGCGAAGATTGCGAAACTGCCGCCGGTCCGACGTACCGACACCGACGTTGGACAGATCGCCCTTGGGGAAAAACCAGGCATAGCCGTTCGGAATGCCAAAGTCGATGATCGCCACGTCGCGCGACCCGCCTTCCGGCCGTGGCCCTTCTGCTTCGAGTGCCAGGACGTACTGACGCTCGCGACCGGCACGCAGTCCGACACTGCGAGCGACAATGCTATCGGCACCATCGGCGCCGACGACCGCTCGGGACCGAAGCTGGCCACGGCTCGTCTCGACGGTCGCCACGTGGGAATCCTCGGATGGCACCACGCCCTGGACGAATGTGTCGTCGATCAAATGAGCACCTTGTTCGACCGCGTGCTCGGCGAGCCTCTGATCGAACCCGGCCCGCTGAACCATCCAGATCGCGTGATCGCGCGACTGAAGCGTGGCAGCTCTGGTGCGCGGCGCGGATAACCTGACTACGCGCGGGCGCGCAAGAACGAGACCGTCGACGTCGACGTCGAGCAATCGGTACGCCTTTGGACTCAGCCCGCCGCCGCACGGCTTGTCGCGTGGCAGCGGGCTACGTTCGATCAACGCAACGTCGACCCCAGCCTCCGCGAGACGGGCCGCAGCAGTGGCGCCGGCCGGCCCCGCGCCGACGACGATCACGTCGTAGAGGTGTGTGCTCAACCGACGTTATCCCGTGGAATCCTGGGTAGATCCGGTATCAGGTAAAGTCGAGGGGAGAGCTTGATGCCACGGGCCCAACGGAGATGGGCTGACTCAAGCGCTGCCTACGCGTTCGGCTGATTCGGCTCTGTCCCGGCGCTCTGGCTGCCTTCGCTGCCCTCGGCCGGCGGCCGTCGCAGCCGTTCTGCCTTCTGCTGAACCGTGGTCTTACCAGCCTCGAACGCCGATGCCAGCTCCTGACGCGTCTCCTCGAGAATGCGGCGGCTCTCGTTCAGGACCGCGTTTGCTCTCTCCTGCATCTCGCTGAAGCGGCGATTGATCTCTAGCTGCCCGCTACGCTGTGTGTACCAGAACGTGCCAAGGGCGCCGACGATAACGCCAAGCAAGAAATTTCTCATCCTCTGCCTCCTCGGGTCATATACTACCACACGGCCCGGTTCGATAAGAGAGTGGACGCGATGGAGGTCTGGCCTACCGCTTTTGTCCGCGGTCCGGTCCTCAGGGTTATTTTACAGTCCGCTCTCCGCGACCCGAAAGCCGATGAGGACTGCACCGGCGATCAGCACCACCACGAGCACTGCCCAGGCCAGGATCCACGGTCCGACAACGCCCGCGAGCATGACCAGCTCGACGAGCCCCCACACCACCGGAAATGCCAGAAGCAGCGCGACGATGATGGCGACGATGATCATGGCGATCGTCCGAGGACGATACTGGCCGTACTGAGCCGTCGCGGCCTCGTTGACCGGACGTGATCCACCGTCGGTCGACATATCCTCCTCGACATTCACCTGAACGACCGATTGCCCGGGCGCGCCCAGGGCGGGCTCGGGAACCTCCGGCCGCTCCATCTCCGTGTTATCGGCGGGTGCTCCTGGCTGGCGCTCCAGTCGTCCGGCTGGGCGAGACTGATCACGATCCGGTCTGGCCATGTCTCCTTCCTTCGCGCTGATCAGTATACCGCGAGAACCGTGGCGGAAGAGGTCCAGTGAGCGCAAGTCCGATGCCAGCTCAGACGTTCTCCGCCAGGATTGCCCGTTTGCATTGCTCGATGGCGTCGGTGATCTGAATGCCGCGCGGGCAGGCATCCGTGCAGTTCAACACAACGCGGCAGCGCCAGACGCCCCAGCGCTCATTCAAGATCGCAAGCCGCTGCGCCGCTCCGCGATCTCGACTGTCGAAGATGAACCGATGTGCGTTCACGATTGCCGCGGGACCAACGAACTTGCCGTTTGCCCAGAATGGTGGACAGGCTGTCGTACAGGCGGCGCAGAGGATGCACTTCGTCGTGTCGTCGTAGCGCTCTCGCTCGGCAGGCGACTGCAGGCGCTCGGTCGCGGGTGGGCGCTCATCGTTGATCAGGTACGGGAGCACCTCGGCGTAGTGAGCGAAGAACGGGGTGAGATCGACGACCAGGTCCTTGACGACCGTCAGGCCCATCAAGGGCTGAAGCCGGATATGATTGCCCAGGTCTTTGACCAGGACCTTGCAGGCAAGGCGATTACGGCCATTGATGCGCATCGCGTCGGATCCGCAGATACCCTGGCCGCACGATCGACGAAACGTCAGCGTGCCATCCTGGTACCACTTGATGCGATTCAGTAGATCGAGGACACGATCCGACTGTTCTGCCTCGACCTCGTAGGTTTCGTCGTGAGGCGCCGAATCGACGTCAGGATTGAATCGCTCGATCTGAACCGTTACTGTCTTCTTTTTTGTTTGCTCCATGGTCTATCAGGTCCGTTCAAACTCGTTCGAGGGCAACCGAGCGACGTCTTTCCCGGTACCTCCCCCACCTACCGTCGCGCGGCTGCAGTTTCTGGAGTATCCACCTTCGCTTCCCGGATCGAAAGTGCCCGCTCCGCGATCAGTAGCTACGGGCCTTTGGCTCGAACCGGGTGATCCGCACTGGCTTGTATCGCAGCTCAATCTTTCCATCCTGATTGTACGCGAGAGTATGCTTCAGCCACTCGCTGTCGTTACGCTCGGGAAAATCCTCGCGGTAGTGTGCCCCGCGGCTTTCGGTGCGGGCGAGGGCAGATACGACCAGAGCCTCGGAAATGTCGATCAGATAGCCAATCTCGAGCGTCTCGAGCAGGTCAGTGTTGAACGTCTGCCCGCGATCATTTGGTCGAACCCGCTTGAAGCGTTCGCGCAGCTGCTCGAGCCGCGAGCGGCACTGGGTCAGGGTGTCCGCGTTCCGGATGACGGACGCGAGATCCATCATCGTCTCGCGCAGATCTTCGCGAACCGTCGCGGGAGGCTCGGCGCTCTCGCCGGATAGAAAATGATCGATCTCGGCACGCGCGCGATCCGCGGCATCGGCCGGCAACGGTGGCAGGTCGTTCGCACGGATGAAGCGCAGGGCGTCTTTACCAGCCCGCCGCCCGAAGACGATGATGTCTACCAGCGAGTTGGTACCCAGTCGATTGGCGCCGTGAACCGAAACGCAGGCGCATTCGCCAGCCGCGTATAGGCCTGGCAGTGGCGTGTTGTTCTCGTCGATCACGACGCGGCCATCCAGGTCGGTTGGGATACCTCCCATGGCGTAGTGGGCGGTCGGCTGCACCGGCACTGGCGTGGTCACCGGATCGATCCCGAAGTAGACCCGCACAAACTCGGTGATGTCCGGAAGCTTCGTCTCGATAACGTCCTTCCCGAGGTGGCGGAGATCCAGGTAGAGATAGTCCTGGCCGTCGATACCACGCCCCGCGCGAATCTCGTTGTACATGCAGCGCGAGATGATATCGCGCGGGGCAAGATCCTTCAGCGTCGGAGCGTAGCGCTCCATGAAGCGCTCGCCCTGTCCGTTCAGTAGGATGGCACCCTCGCCACGTGCTCCCTCGGTAATCAGGAAGCCCAGCCGATACATGCCCGTCGGATGGAATTGATAGAACTCCACGTCCTCGAGTGGGATGCCCCGGCGGTAGCAGATGGCGACGCCATCGCCCGTGCCGGCGAGCGCGTTACTGGTCACCTTGAACGCTCGTCCGTACCCTCCGGTCGCGAAGATCACGACCTTGCTGTGGAAGACGTGTAGCTCGCCAGACTGGATATTCCGTGCGACGACCCCCGCGGCGCGGCCTTCCGACAGGATAAGATCCAGAACGTGGAACTCGTTGAAGAAGTTGACGTTGTACTTGATGCACTGCTGATAGAGGGTCTGCAAGATCATGTGTCCGGTGCGGTCGGCGGCATAGCAGGCGCGACGGACCGGGGCCTCGCCAAAGTTACGCGTGTGGCCGCCAAAGCGCCGTTGATCGATCTTCCCATCGGGTGTTCGGTTGAAAGGAAGGCCGTTATGCTCGAGCTCGTAGACCGTCTCCACGGCATCGCGGCACATGATCTCGACGGCATCCTGATCGGAGAGGTAGTCCCCTCCCTTCACCGTATCGAACATGTGCCATTCCCAGTGGTCTTCTTCGAGGTTTCCCAGGGCGGCGCCAATTCCACCCTGGGCAGCCCCGGTGTGGGAGCGTGTTGGATAAAGTTTACTCAAGACGGCGACGTTGGCGTAGGCGGACGTTTGCAGGGCGGCCATGAGGCCGGCGCCGCCAGCACCCACGATGACGACGTCGAAGCGGTGAACGTTGATTGGACTCATGAGCTGACAACCGGTTCAAAGGTAAGAATGACAAGCGAGCCGACGATCAGGAAGATCAGGGCGAAACTCGCCAGCGCCGCGAGCGACAGAACGCGATAGACGGGACGATGAACGTAATCGTCGATCACGGTTTTCAGGCCGTTCGCGCCGTGGGTCAGGGCAAGCACGAGCATGAGCCAGTCGTAGGTTCGCCAGAACGGGCTCTCCCAGCGATGGGCAACAAAGATGTAGTTCACCATCGAGATATCGTTGATGACGTGCACGATCAGGACGTGCCCGAAAACGAGAAAAAGCAGAAAGACGCCCGACACGCGCATGAAGAGCCAGGCGTACAGCTCGAAGCTGCTGCCTCCGTCGGGGCGTCCTCGGCGAGGTGCCGGCAAGCGGGTCGGTTCGGTGATCAGGCTACTCATAGTATCTTCTTTTCACATCAGAACGTCGTGCGCAGCATCAGGTAGGCGACGGGGATCATGATCAGCAGGTAGAGCACGGCCCCCGTGATGATCATCGCCCGGTTGTACTTGATGGCACTCGGGATGAAATCGATCGCGATCAGGCGGACACCATTGCCGCCATGATAGAGCACGGCAGCCACGAGCAGAAGCTCCAGCACTCGGATTGCTGGGCGCTCGTAGATATGGACGACAACGTTGTACACGTTGGGGCCGAACCCGACCAGCGCCGTGTCGAGAATGTGGACGAACAGGAAGAACGCGACAGCCACGCCGGTCACACGATGGAGTAGCCAGGCCCACTGGCCGATCTGACCTCGGTACATTACAGCTTCATCGCCTGCACCAGAGCGCGGACCGCTTCCGCCGACCGGTGCAAAGCGCCTCGTTCGTCTTCGGAAAGGGGAAGCTCGATGATCTCTTCAACGCCGGACGCACCCAGCTTCACCGGCACGCCGACGTACAGGCCACGGATCCCATACTGGCCCTCGAGATAGGCGCAGCACGGAAGGACTCGCTTCTGATCCAGGAGAATTGCATCCGCCATCTCGGCGAGAGCCGCGGAGGGAGCATAGAAGGCGCTGCCGGTCTTCAGGTAGCTGACGATCTCCTCTCCTCCTCGGCGGGTTCGCTCGATGATCTTCTGGATCCGGTCCGCCGAAAGCAGTGACTTGAGTGGTCGGCCGCCAACGTAGGTGCTATCAGGCAACGGAACCATCGTGTCGCCATGCCCGCCAAGCACGTACGCGTCGACGTCCTGAAAAGAGACGCCAAGCTCGAGCGCCAGGAACGTCTTGTAGCGGGCGGTGTCGAGGATACCGGCCTGACCGACGACCCGGTTGCTGGAGAAGCCACTCACCCGGTAGGCGAGCTGGGTCATCGCGTCGACCGGATTCGTCAGCATGATGATGATGCAGTGCGGTGACTGCTGAACGACTGCTTGGACGACCGTCGTGATAACCTGCTGGTTAATCGACAGGAGCTCGTCGCGGCTCATGCCCGGCTTGCGCGGGACGCCGGAGGTGATGATGACAAGGTCAGAGTTTGCCGTCGCTTCATAGCCTCTCCCGTCAGGAGTAGTCGTCGCGCCGGTTACCCTGGCGTCAAAGCCGACGATCGGGGCAGACTCCTGGAGATCCAATGCCTTCCCTTCGGCGAGCCCCTCGACGACGTCGGTGAGGACCACATCGGCGTACCCGCGTTCGACGATGCGCTGCGCCGTCGAGGCGCCGGTCTGACCGGCGCCGATGATCGAGATCTTTCTTCTCACCGTGATTATCTCCTCGGTTCCCCCCACGCGTGCGGGGGCAGTTTCAGCGCAGTCGGCGATCCGGAACCTGGAAACGGTCCCGGTCCAGGTTTATCGATTACAGATGGGCGATGATGGCATCTGCCATCTGCGACGTTCCAACCGCTGTCGGGTCGTCAGGCGTCGGCTTGAGGTCGTAGGTGACATCCTTCCCCTCGGCGATGACCTCGGCGATAGCCCGCTCCATGCGCGCTGCGGCCTCGCGTTCGCCCAGGTGATTCAGCATCATCACCGCCGAGAGCATCAGAGCGGTGGGATTCACCTTGTTCTGCCCGGCATACTTTGGAGCGCTGCCGTGTGTCGCCTCGAAAACGGCGATCTCGTCGCCGATGTTTGCCCCCGGCGCCACTCCGAGTCCGCCGATCAGCCCAGCACACAGATCCGAAAGAATGTCTCCGTAGAGATTCGGCATGACCAGAACGTCGTACAGCTCGGGCTTCTGGACCAGCTGCATGCACATGTTGTCGACGATCCGGTCCTCGAACGCGATGTCCGGGTACTCCGCCGCGACCTCGGTCGCGACCGCCAGGAACAGCCCGTCGGTGAACTTCATGATGTTCGCTTTATGGACGGCGGTCACTTTCTTGCGTCCATGCGCACGCGCGTATTCGAAAGCGAAGCGGACGATGCGCCGACTCGCGTTTGTCGAGATGCCTTTGATGGAAATACCGGAGTCAGCAGGCATCTTTCCGCCGCCGAGACGGGCAATATCGTCGATCAACTCGAGCGTCTCGGGCTTTCCCTCCTGGAACTCGATGCCCGCGTAAACATCCTCGGTATTCTCGCGGACGACGACGAGGTCGACGTTCTCATAGCGGGAGCGGACTCCCCGATAGTACTTGCAGGGACGAAGGCAGGCGTACAGATCGAGCTCCTGGCGGAGCGCAACGTTCACGCTGCGGAAGCCACGGCCGACTGGTGTTGTCAGCGGCCCTTTCAGCGCGACTTTCGTGCGCCGGATCGAATCCAGGACGCGCTGCGGCAGAGGGGTGCCATACTGGGCGACGACATCTGCTCCGGCGTTCTCCACCTCCCAGTTGATCTTGACGCCAGTCGCGTCGACCACGCGCCGCGTCGCTTCGCTCAGCTCGGGCCCCACCCCGTCCCCTGGAATCAAGGTTACGGCGTAAGCCACCATTCCTCCTTATCTAATTCCTTGTGTTTGGATCGCAGACGTCACGACCGAGGGGTTATCCGCCCTGCGCGGATACAGCCGTTGCAGTGCCACCACGGTGGATAGAGAAGGACCGTCGTGGCGGGTTCCCACGAGATTACCAGAGGGGAATGCTGGTGCGACGAAGGTCAACCGCGTCGTACTTTCGCTCCTGCGCTCCGGGTCGGGGCTCGCGACTATTGTAACCAATACACGCTCAAAAAACGCTGCAACTATTATATTTCTTCCGGGTCTTCTCCTTCAAGCACGCCACCTGGTTTCCCGTCAGCCTCCAACCTGCGATCGATAGTTGTCGAGAGTTAGCCGAAGGTCGGGTGATCGATTCTCGATTCCACGAATGATGAGCTCCAACGTCAGACGCACCGCTTCCTTCTTGCTGGTGATGGCTGGATCGTGCTGGAGCGTCGTGTTCAGGTCGTAGCAGAGGGTGGCACGATGCATCTGGCGGAACAGCTCGAACTCTTCCCGGAGGGACTCGGGAGGATCATCAGCGCGCTCGAAGAGCTGATAGAGCGGCTCCCCGGTTGCCTGGGATTGCGCTTCCAGCTCCTGGACAAAACGTTGCTCGGCATCGTCGTCGACCGCGCGGTACGCGTTATAGGCAATCTCGCGCTTACCGTCTGGCGTCTGGCCAATCAACAGGCGACCCATGAACTGATCGAGCGGGAGAACCCCGAGCACGACCGGATCGGTCGGCGTGCGCTTCAGGAGGAAGACGGTCGTCAGTCGCACCGGTTCCATCGGATTCTGGAAGATCCGCGACGACTCAAAGACCTGGCCAATGTCGAGCATCGCCCGGGCATTATCGAAGGCAAACAGGGACGAGATGAGCGCGCGCAGCTCGTCGGTTGGCAGATTGCCGAGCCGCTGGCGCACGCCGGGGTGCGTGCTTGCTCGAATCTCGTCAAGAACACTGTCGATGATCGCGGTGTTGGCTCGAACAAACTCCGGCGTCGCGGAGGGAACGTTCTCCAGATCGGACCGAAGAATCGCGTCGACGGCATCGGGGAAGTTTTCGACCAGATTGGTTCGCAGGTAGAAGATCTTTTCGGATGTGTAGGCGTACGCTTCGACGGGCTTGCGGAGGTCGAGCTCACCGAGATCGATCGTGACCTCGTGATTGCTCAGATCGAGGCAGCGGGCGATGCCTCTCCCGTCCGGGTGCTCCTCGAGCCAGCGGTTGCAGCGGTAGCCGCGGATGATCTCCCCCTCGTTCGTCTCGATCTCAACCGGAACCAGACGTTGATTCGAATGGGAGACTCGCGCGTATCGCACATAGACCCAGTCGTCCGAATGAAAGCGCGTGCCCGGATAGGTCATCAGGCCGTAGCTGCTGGTGCTCTTGCCGGTCCCGGTCGGCGCGATGTAGAGAACGCCCTGGCCATTCCGCTCGACGCAGGCACCGTGGATCGAGTGGATGCCGTAATCCGACGCCAGCACGCGCCCGACTGCACCCAGAACCCAGCTCTTCAGCTGCCCGTAGTAGGATGTGTTGAAGAAGATGATCGTATTCGTGGCCCGACTGTAGTACGCGGCTTCAGGCTCATCGGGGACTCCGCCGAGCGCGTAGACGACGATCTGCGGATCCGCGTCGACGCTTGATCCGGTCGCGCGGATCCACTCTTCCGGGCTATACCAGTTCTGCCGCCAGAAATCGATCAGGTGCTGGCTGTTCGTAATCGCGCGCACGCGGATGCCGTGGATGATGACGTCGTGCAGAAAGACCGGCTGACGACCGGCGTTCTGGACGATGTGGGCAATCGCTCGGTTCAGCAGATGCTCGCGTCGACCGGGTATCCGATCGATGACCTTGTCGTGGACCCGCGTGCGCGAGCGGGTGCGTGTGATGACGTCAGACCGTCCGATGGAGTCGCCGGGCCATTCGACCGCGTCGGGCGAGTGAGCCGGGGGGAACGAATAGAGGGGTTGTTGCACCGTAGCCATTCAGCGTCCTCGCTCATTCAGATGCTGGGGGAGTGCTTTGCCGATGCCGTCGCTCGGACAATGGCGACGAAGTCGTCGGGTCGCAGACTCGCTCCCCCGACGAGCGCACCATCGATCTCCTCCTGGATAACAAATTCGCGAATGTTTGCCCCGGTGACGCTGCCACCGTACAGGATTCTCGTATCCCTGGCAACCGAGTCGCCGAACAGATCAGTCAGGATGCGCCGAATCTGGCCAATCACCCGGTTGGCACCGTCGCCGGTCGACGCACGGCCAGTACCGATCGCCCAGACCGGCTCGTACGCGATAACCAGCCCTGGACACGATGCCAGGCCGGCCAATCCGCTACGCACCTGTCGCTCGACTACCCGCGCAGTTAGTCCGGCTTCGTTCTCGGCCAGGCTCTCCCCGACGCACATGATCGGCGCGAGCCGGTGCGGAATCAGCGCGCGGATCTGCCGGTTGACGATGTCGTCGGTTACGCCAAAGTACTGGCGGCGCTCGCTGTGCCCGACGATGACGTAGCGGCAGAGCGGAGCCAGCATCGGCGGAGAAACCTCACCGGTGTAGGCCCCTTTATCCTCCCAGAACACGTTCTGGGCACCTACCAGGATCGGACTCGCCTGCAAGACACGGTGTACCGCGTCGAGCGAGATATATGGTGGGCAGATGACCAGCTCGACGCCCTCGATCTGCTCCAAGTGTGGCTGCATGTGCTGCACGAGCGCGACCGCCTCGGCGACGGTCGTGTGCATCTTCCAGTTGCCGGCCACGAGCGGAATACGCATTACTTATCCTCGAGTGCCGCCACGCCAGGCAAAATCTTACCCTCGAGAAACTCCAGCGACGCTCCGCCGCCCGTCGAAACGTGCGTCATCTGATCGGCCATTCCAAGCTGCTCGAGCACGCCGACGAGGTCGCCGCCGCCGACAATCGTCGTCGCCGAGGACTTCGCAAGAGCGCGGGCGACGCCGAGAGTCCCCTCGGCAAAAGGCGGAAGCTCGGCCATGCCAAGGGGACCGTTCCAGATGACCGTGCCGGCGGTGCTGATGACCTGGGCGAACGCGTCGACGGTCTTTGGACCGATGTCGAGGATCATCTCGTCGGGAGGGACACGTTCGACCGGAACGACGACCGGCAGCGCGTCCGACCGGGGCTCGGCCGCGACGACCACGTCGATGGGTAGCATGAGCTTTGAGCCGGCCTGGGCGATAATGTCGTGCGCCTCGGTGAGGCGATCGTTCTCGACGAGCGATCGACCGATCTCGTATCCCTTGGCCTTGAGGAACGTGTTCGCCATGCCGCCGCCAACGAGTAAGGCGTCGACGCGTGGCAGGAGATTCTTGAGAACGTCGATCTTCGTCGAGATCTTCGCGCCGCCAATGATCGCCACCAGCGGCCGCCGCGGCGCTTCGAGCGCATCGCCAAGCATCCGAAGCTCTTTCTCCATCAGGAAGCCGCTGACGGCGGGCAGGAATCGCGCAACGCCGACCGTCGACGCGTGGGCGCGGTGTGCTGCCCCGAAGGCGTCATCGACGTAGAGCTCGGCGAGCTTGGCGAGCTGCTCGGCAAAACCGGTATCGTTCTTCTCCTCGCCGGGGTAAAACCGCACGTTCTCCAGTAAAGCGACCTCGCCGGGCTGCAGTCTCTGCACCGCGGCCTCGGCCACCGGGCCAACTGCCTCCGGGACGAACGTGACAGGCTGCCCGAGGAGCTGCTGCAGCCGTTCCGCGACCGGGCGCAAGCTGTACTTCGGGTCAGGGCGGCCACCGGGTCGCCCGAGGTGGGACACGAGGATGACGCGGGCTCCGTGGTCAATCAGGTACCGGATTGTCGGCAGCGTTTCTCGGATGCGCCGGTCGTCAGTGATCTGACCGGCCGGGTCCATGGGAACGTTGAAGTCCACGCGGACGAGGACGCGTCGGCCATCGACCGGAACGTCCGCGATTGTCTTCTTGTGGTAACTGACCGTCATTGTGCGAAGAATCTAGGAGAGGGAGGCGGGAGCCAGAGATGCTCCCCGCGCTCTACTCTACTGACTCCTTTCTCACCCGATTCCGCACTGAGCGACGTAGGCGGTGAGGTCGGAAACGCGGCAGCTATAACCCCACTCGTTGTCGTACCAGCTAAGAACCTTCACCATGTTCCCGCCAATGGCCATCGTCATCTGAGTATCGACAATCGAGCTAGCGGTGCTGCCCTTGAAGTCTGACGATACGAGGGGCTCATCGGTGAGCTCCAGAATCCCGCGGAGGTACCCTTCTGATGCTGCACGGAGAGCGTCGTTGACGCTGTCGATGGTCGCCGGCTTCTCCGTCTCGACGACGAAATCGATGATCGAGACGGTGCTCGTCGGGACGCGCAGCGCAAGACCGTGGAATCGCCCCTTCAGCTCGGGAATGACGAGTGCCACCGCCCGTGCTGCTCCGGTCGAGGTGGGAATGATATTCATTGCACCGGCGCGAGCGCGGCGCAGATCCTTGTGGACCTGATCGAGAATCTTCTGATCGTTGGTGTACGCGTGAACGGTGGTCATCAAGCCTTTGACGATGCCAAACTCGTCGTGGAGAACCTTGGCGATCGGAGCCAGCGCATTGGTGGTGCAGGACGCGTTCGACAGGATGTGGTGACGCTCCGGGTCGTAGATACGCTCGTTGACGCCCATCACGATCGTGACGTCCTCGCCCGTGGCCGGAGCCGTGATGATGACCTTTTTGGCACCACCGTGCAGGTGTGCCGACGCCTTCATCGCGTCGGTGAACACACCACTCGACTCAATGACGATGTCTGCTCCGAGTGCGCCCCACGGAATCGCCGATGGATCGCGCTCGGCCAAGACCTTGATCGGATGGCCGTTTACGATCAGAGTGCCATCTTCGAACCCGATTTCGCCAGGGAAGCGACCGTAGTTCGTGTCGTAAGCCAGAAGATGCGCGCTTGTCTTGGGGTCGGCAAGATCGTTCACCGCGACGACTTCGAGCTTGTCGGGGTGGCGATCGAGGATTGCTTTCAGCGACTGGCGACCGATGCGCCCGAAGCCGTTGATCCCCACGCGAACCTTGTCACTAATTTTATTTGCCTCCTGAGGTGCCCAGCCGTGGCGGCGTCATCCGTCCCTGTCCCGGTGCCGACTGGCGTCCGTGCACGGAAGCACAGGCGTTGCATCCCTCCCCCTCTGAGGCAGGAAGGAGTGTGCGGTCGACGACCCGACCACGCGAATCCACTGAGACTTTCGCAAAGATAGCAGACCAGTGCACGTTCACCATTATAACACGCGAACGGATGCCAGAATGCGGCTACCAGGCTCGGCGAAGGTTGAAGAAGGCGGCTTTTCCGGCGTAGGTTGCCGCCGGGCCGAGCTCCTCTTCGATGCGCAGAAGCCGGTTGTACTTGGCGACTCTTTCGCCGCGTGATGGGGCACCGGTCTTGATCTGGCCGGCGTTGGTGGCCACCGCCAGGTCTGCAACGGTCGTATCACAGGTTTCGCCAGAACGATGGGAGACCACCGCCGCCCATCCGGCCCGGTTGGTCATCTGCATCGCCGCAAGGGTCTCACTGAGCGTGCCGATCTGATTCAGCTTGATCAGCACGGCGTTTGCGACGTCTTCCCGGATACCGCGCTCGATCCGACTGACGTTGGTGACGAAGAGATCGTCCCCGACGAGCTGGACGCGATCGCCGAGACATTCGTGGAGGCGTTTCCAGCCCGCCCAGTCGTCTTCCGCCAGGCCGTCTTCGATCGAAATGATGGGATAGCGGCCGACCCATTGCTCGTACAGATCGATCAGCTCGGAGGCGGTGAGTGTCCGTCCCTCGCGTGCCAGGACGTAGTGTCCGTCCTGATACAGTTCGGTCGCCGCAGCGTCGATCGCCAGGAAGACGTCGTCGCCCGCGCGGTACCCCGCGCGTTCGATCGCCTTCATCAGCAGATCGACGGCGGCTTCATTCGAGCCCAGACGGGGCGCGAAACCGCCCTCGTCGCCCACGGTTGTCGCGAAGCCCATATCGTGGAGAATACCGGCCAGGGCGTGAAAGATCTCGGCAGCTACTCTCAGTGCGTCGCGGAAGGTTGGAGCGCCGACAGGCATGATCAGAAACTCCTGAAAATCGGTCGAGCCCTCGGCGTGTCGCCCCCCGTTCACGATGTTCATCATCGGCACCGGCAGGACGTGCGCTCCGACGCCGCCGATGTGTCGAAAGAGCGATTCGCCCAGATAGTTCGCCGCCGCGTGACAGACCGCCACCGACACGCCAAGAATCGCGTTCGCGCCAAGCCGGGACTTATTGGGCGTGCCGTCGAGCTCGATCATGCGACGGTCGATCTCCTCCTGATCGAGCGCTGATAAACCGACGACGGCTGGCCCGATGACGTTGTTGACGTTATCGACGGCGGTCAGAACACCCTTACCACCATAACGCCGCGCGGATCGATCGCGCAGCTCGAGCGCCTCGTGGGCGCCAGTCGATGCACCGGATGGCACCGCGGTTGTGCCCATAGTTCCGTCGGCCAGGGTCACGTCGACCTCGATTGTCGGATTGCCGCGCGAGTCGAGGATCTCGCGCGCGTGAACGTGCTCGATTGCAATGCTGACCGTGGTCATGGCGTGTTGCCCTCCCGAAGACTGCCAGGTTTTCCCGTGATTATAGAGACAGGGAGAGGCGCACGTCCACCGCCAGCGTCCCCCGTGGAGGCGGGTAGGCAACCAGGGGATTGATATCGAGCTCGCGAATCTCGGGGAAGTCCTCCGCGAGCTGAGATACGCGTTCGAGGACGTCGCTGATCGCACTCAGGTCAGATGGCGGTCGTCCACGGGCGCCTTGAAGAACCGGGAAAGCTCGAATTTCGCGGATCATCTCCGCTGCGTCGGCGGAGGTGATCGGAACGATTCGGAAGCTGACGTCCTTGATCACCTCGACGAAGATGCCCCCGAGTCCGAAGAGCAGCACATGCCCGAACGTAGGATCGACGCTCAGTCCGACAATGGTTTCCGTGCCAGCCCGCGCCATGGCCCAGACGCCGATGCCGTCGATGCGCGCGGACGGCGCACGCACCGCGACCGCGGCGCAGATCTCATCATAGGCGCGGCGAACCTCATCCGGCGATTGGATTCCGACGCGCACGCCGCCTACTTCCGATTTATGGACGATGTCAGGCGAAGCAACCTTCAGGACGACGGGAAAGCCGATCTCCTCGGCCGCCTGGACGGCCTGGTCGAGGCTACGGGCAAGGGCCGCTCGCGGAATCGGGATCCCATAGGCTGCGACGACCTGTGCCGCCTCGAAGCTATCCAGGTTCGGTCGACCCGCAGCGCGCGCTTTCGTGATCACGTTACGCACTCGCGTCTGATCGACGGTGAAGCGTCGCGGTCGTTCGGTCGGGCGCTTTTTGAGATCCGCGTAATCGGCCATTGCTCCGAGGGCGGCGACCGCGCGCTCCGGAAATGGGTAGTTGGGGATTCCTCCCGCGCTCAGGGTTGCGATGGCAGACCGGACTCCCGCGCTTCCCATGAAGCACGCGATGATCGGGCGGTTCGTCTGGCGATGCGCCTCGACGACCACGCGCGCCGTATCCTCCGCGTCCGTTTTGAGCTGCGGTGTGAGGATGACCAGCAGTGCATCTCCCCGCGGGTCTGCCAGGACCAGGTCGATTGCTGCGCGATAGAGATCCGGACCCGCGTCTCCGAGCACATCGATCGGGTTGGTCACACTGGCGGCCGGTGGCAGCTGACGGCGAAGCTCGTCGGTCGTGCGGTGCGTCAGGGGTGTTAGCTTGAGTCCGTGCATCTCGGCGGCATCCGTCGCGACGATACTCGGTCCGCCTGCGTTCGTAACGATGGTCAGCTCTCGCCCGCTTGGCAGGGGCTGGGATGAGAAGGCCAGGGACGAGTCGAAAAGCTCCTCCAGGCTCTGGACTCGGATGACCCCGGCCTGGCGAAAGGCGGCTGAATAGGCAGCGTCGGAACCGGCCAGAGCGCCGGTGTGCGAGACGACCGCCCGCGAGCCTGCCGCGGTTCGGCCAGCTTTCAGAATGACGACCGGGCGCCGTCGTGTCGCCTCGCTCGCAACGCGACGGAAGCGGCCGCCATCAGAGATGCCTTCCAGATATGCACTGACGACTCGAACGCTCCCGTCATACTCCCAGACCCGCAGGAGGTCACTCTCCGTCACATCGGCCTCGTTCCCGAGGCTGACAAACTTACTGAAGCCAAGGTCACGGGCAGCCGCCCAGTCGAGAATTGCCGCTCCGAGTGCGCCTGACTGCGACATGAAAGCGATGCCATTCGGGCTGGGCATCCGTGCTGCGAACGAGGCATTGAGAGGGGTGACGGTGTCGATAATGCCCAGGCAGTTGGGTCCAAGGACCCGCATCCCTGCCGACCGGGCAACGCTGACGATCTCTTCCTCGGCTTTTGCGCCGAGGGGTCCGGTCTCGCGAAATCCTGACGTGATGATGATAGCCGCACGGACGCGTTTGGCGGCGCAATCGCGAACGACTGATAGCACGGCTGGCTGGGGTACGACAATGATCGCCAGGTCGACCGAACTCGGAATTGACACGACGGACGGGTAGGCAGGTAGACCCTGGATCCGCCGAGCACCCGGATTGACCGGGTAGATCGGACCGGGGAACCCGGACGTCCTGACGTTGCGCAGGACGAGGTAGCCGAGCTTGGACGGGTCGCGCGAGGCACCGACGACCGCGACCGAGCGCGGTGCAAACAACGCGAGGAGATTCTGATCGAATGCGGGATGCCGTTCGTCTGGTCGTTCCGACCTCTTCGTGACCACGCCGGGCCTCCGGACAAGATCTGCGCCAGGCCCAGTCCATCTGTTGGCGGTCGCGCACCAAGAAAGGTCGGCCCGTCCGGTCACGCGCGGTGCATTATCCGGTAGGATGGGTAGGCTGAACCGATTTTCTCATTGCCTCGCGTTGCAAGCCGTTTTAGCATAGGCGTTGTGTTAGTCCTGTCTGTGTCGAGGTGGGGTGGTCGAGGGCTGGTGAACCGGCCGGGCCGGGTGGTGGTGTCGAGTGATTAGAAGGAATCGAAAATGGAGCGGTTGAAGATTCAGAACTTCGAGCGCGAACACCCTGACGTACCATTCCCGCAGTTCGTCACTCTGAGCGCCGCTGAGGCAGCACGGCTTCGTCAGGAGATGGCCTTCAAGGCGGGATTCGACCGGCCGGACGATACCTGGGCGTTGCTGACCTACCTCGTCAGTCTGTCACGCACGCTTCGAGGAGCGACCAGCGACGGCACCGGCCTTGATCTGCGCGCCATCCTGCAGAAAGCCTGCATCACGCCGCTGGACGACGTCTACATCAACTGGGATGACTTCCGCACCATTGACCGCATGTCTTTCGCCGACCTGTGTCGCTACTTCGAGGACATCTGGTATCCCGGGCCAGATGACATCGAGATCTTCGACGATGCGCTCTCCTGGATCCTGTTCATTCACCACTACGGTGCGGTCGACGTGGCGTACCTCGACCACGAGATTCGCCTCGTGCCGATGCTGGAGGGGGGAGTCCCGCTCCCGCGCTGAAGCCTCCTCGCTGCTCCGGATCGCCCTGCCGGTCCGACAGCGACCGGGCACTACCCGGCGATGATGACGTAGAGATCGTCGACGTTGGTGTTGGTAGGTCCGGTGACGATCAGATCGCCGAGCTTCTGGAAGAACGTATAGCTGTCGTTATCGACCAGGGCACTGTGCGGGTCCAGTCCCATCGTGGTGGCCCGCGCCACGGTGGTACTGTCGACGATTGCTCCAGCGGCGTCAGTCGGTCCATCGGTTCCGTCGGTGGCAAATGCCATGATCGTCAGGTTATCGACCCCGGCGATGTGGATGGCTGCTGAAAGGGCGAACTCCTGATTTCGTCCGCCACGCCCCTGTCCCCTGACGGTCACGGTCGTTTCGCCCCCGGCAATAATCGCGGCCGGTCGGGGAATGGGGTGATCCGAGTAGCACAGTTCACGACCGATTGCCGCGAATACCTTGGCCACCTCGCGGGCTTCACCTTCGACAAACGTCGAGAGCAGCAGCGTGTTCAGCCCGTCAGCCCGCGCGCGGTCGACGGCGGCCTGGACGGCGTGGGCGTTGCTCGCGATGACGACGTTCTGGGTTCGTTCGAAGATCGGATCTCCTGGCTTGGGCGTGTCCGGAACACGGCCGGCCAGTCCATTCTGGAGCTCCTGGGCAATCGAGGCCGGCAGCCCGTCGAGGAGACCATAACGCTCGAGGATCTCCCAGGCATCGATAAAGGTTGTCGGATCGGGAACCGTGGGACCCGACGCGATGACATCCAGGGGGTTTCCCAAGACGTCGGACACAATCAGACTGACGACTGTTGCCGGCGCCGCGAGCCGTGCAAGACCACCGCCCTTGACGCGTGAGAGATGCTTGCGGATCGTGTTGATCTCATTGATGGTTGCCCCGGAACGGAGGAGTGCGTTGGTCAGGCGTCGCTCGTCGGCGAGGGTGATACCTGGCTTTGGCGCTACCATCAAAGCCGAGCCGCCTCCCGAGATCAGGCAGATGACGAGGTCGTCCGCGCCAGCCTGGCTCAGGAGCTCGATCATCTTTTCAGTCGCGTGGATGGCGCGCTCATCAGGAATGGGATGCCCGGCCTGGTGGATTTCGATCCGCCGCGTCGGCGCGGTGTAGCCATACTTGACGCTAACAACGCCCGCGGTGATACGATCGCCGAGGATTCCTTCGATCGCCTGGGCCATCGGAGCCGATGCCTTTCCGGCTCCGACGACGTAGATGTGATGAAAGGCATCCAGGTTATACTCGCGATTGTCGACGCGCAGCGTGGAATCGGAGATCGAGACGTGCGAGCGGAGAGCGGGGCCGGGCTCGACCGCGCCGAGAGCAGCGTGAACGAGATTCATTGCCAGGATGCGGCGGGCCTTTCGGCTATCTTCTTCAGCCGACGGCTGACCTGGTAGCGACACGGTGTCTCAAACCCTCGTGATGTCGGCGTGACAAATCTCGGCCGGAGATTCCGCAGCCCGACCGACGTGCACTGTCAGAATAGCACGAACAGGACCGCATTCCCAGATCATGCGCGCGAGTCGGGCAGCCGGCCAGTGACATAGAGCAGAAAGGTGTGGTATCGTGACTCGCCGCCGGACCGGCACGGCCGCCGATTCGGCAAGCCCGTATCGCGGCTGGAGGCACGCGTGGTGTCAGCCGAGCGTCAATGTCGCTCATACCGCGAGCAGGCTGGCGTAGACCAGGTGCGAACGGGGCAACCTTGCAGGGAGGTCTTTGGTGACCCTGGAGAGACACAAGCACACCCGAGTTACGCGACGACGTTTCGTGACCTTGAGTGGCATCGGCACCATTCTCGGAGCGTCATTGCTCAGTGCCTGTGGACGCACAGTGCCACGTGCTCCAGCGATGCAGGCGATCGAGCGAGAGACTGCAGTGCCTCCAACGGCCGCGACCAGCCCGACGTCGGTCGCGAGCCCGGCTGCCGACACGACGACGGATGCTCTTGCCAAGCTCAACTATCTGCACACCGATGGCCCGACGATCCGAGATAGCCAGGGCCGCGAGGTGACGCTCACCGGCCTGAACTGGTTCGGCATGGAAACCGAAACCCTCGCGCCGCACGGGCTCTGGGCACGTAAGTACGCGGATATGCTGGATCAGATCGTTCAGCTTGGTTACAACTGCTTGCGTCTGCCGTTCTCGAACGAGCTCTTTGATCCGAATCTCCAGCCGAACGGCATAGATTTCTTCCTGAACTCCGATCTCAAGGGTCTGAATGGACTTCAGATCATGGATAAGATCGTTGTCGAGGCGGGCAAACGAGGTCTGAAGATCATTCTCGACCAGCACCGACCGACCACGGACAGTCAGTCATCCCTCTGGTACACAAGCGAGCTGACGACCGAGGAATGGATCGACCAGTGGCGGACGCTCGCCAGGCGCTATCTCGGCAACGACGCGGTTATCGGGGCAGATCTACATAACGAGCCATCCGGTGACGCGACCTGGGGAAGCGGCGATCCACAGACGAGCTGGCCCCGAGCAGCCGAGGCCTGTGCAAACGAGATTCTGAAGGTCAACCCGCACTGGTTGATCTTCGTCGAAGGTGTCGAGAAGATTGTCGATAAATTCGGCAACGTCTTCGACTGGACCTGGCAGGGAGGGGAGCTCATCAACGCGCGGGTGCGGCCGATCAAGCTCGACGTCCCGAACCGCCTGGTCTATAGCGCGCACGATTATGGTCCATCGGTGTACGACCAGGGATGGTTCAACGATCCGAAATTCCCCGAGAATCTGCCGGCCTTCTGGGATTTCCATTGGGGGTATCTCCAGAAGCAAGGCATCGCGCCAATCTTTGTCGGCGAGTTCGGTGGGCCGTCGGTCGGAAACGACAAAGACGGACTGTGGCAGCGAACCCTGGTCGACTACCTGAAGACCAACCGAATGCACTATACCTACTGGGCGTTCAACGCGAACTCTGCTGACACCGGTGGAATTCTCCAGCCTGACTGGAAGAGCATCAACGATGCGAAGCAGGCGCTACTGCGGACGTACCAGGGCGGCATGATCGAGAACCGTGCGCCCGAGGTCGTCGATACGTCGGCCGTTCCGAAGGTCAGCACGCATCGTCTCCCGGTCAAGGCATTGCACTTCGACAACACCGCGGTCGAGTGGACAACCATCCTCAAGCCCGAGCTCTACGTGATGAACAAGACCCTCGATCCGATGAATCTCGCCGATGTCGAGCTTCGGTACTGGTTTGCGCCGAACGGCGAGGCGGACCCGTCTGCTCACGTGGTCAGGATCGGGGGAACGTCTACAAAGGACTTTGGTAAGGTACTGTCCGCCGACCAGGTCAAAGCCGAGATCGTCGCCGACCCGAACGTCATGTACGCGGGCAACCCGGTCCTCTACGTCAGGGTCACATTCGCTCCGGGCGTCGTCGCGCCCAAGCGTGACTGTGTCGGCTTTGGACTGCAGGTCCAGAAGCGGAACGGCGGGCAGTACTATCAGCCCAGCCACTACAGCTACCGCGACTACCACTGGCCGTCCGAGTGGAAGCGCATCGGTCTCTACCAGGCGGGTAAGCTCGTCTGGGGTGTGGATCCACGAACTTATGAGGAGACCGAGGCGGCCAAGGACCGGGCACTTATGGCTCAGCGGGCGAAATACCTCACCAAGTAGTGCCCGGCGCGTGATGAGAGGCCCGACAGGAGACGGTGTTGGAGTGCGATCCACCGGTCGCCGCGAATGCTGCTACTCTGTCGTGGCCTCCAATCAGTCATCGCACGCCCCTCATCAATAGAGCGGAACGTTGCTCTGGAGCGTCTGGACGCCGGGAACCTGGCGCAAACTGACGGTGAGCCAGGTTGCTGCCGCGTCGGTGATCGGTCCTTCGAAAAACACGCGCGCGAGCCGCTCCGTCGCGTGCGGGCCCACGTGAACGACGCCATCATACTGAGCCCAGCGCACGCGGTATGGCCGCTTCAGGTTATCTTCGGCCGAGAGCTGGGCCGTGGGATCGAAGCGAAAGACGAGATCCGTCGAGCGCTTGTTCTGAATCATCAGGTCCACCTGGATTCCCCCGAGGGCCGAGCTAGGCAACGGATCGGACAGGGAGAGCGCGACTGGGCCCGACGCGACGACCGTCGGGATCTGAGCGGCCAGCCGATCGACTGACGTCGTCGCGGCACCGTGCTCGGGAATCTTCCAGGATACCCGGCCAACACCAGGAGCTCGCTCGACCGTGACCGTGAGCGGCCAGGAGGTAGACGCAGCCACCGGTCCGGCGAAGAAAGCCTGGGTGAGCTGCACCGATTTTCCGGGCGCGAGCGTGACCGAACCGTTGTATGCCGCCCAGCGAAGGGGCCAGCTGGTCCCACGTGCGTCGACGAGCCGCACGTCGTAGGATGGGTCAAACGAGAACGTTAGCGGCGATGAACGGTGGTTCTCGATGACGATGGTCGCGGTCACACCCCCCAGCGACGGCTGGCGATCGAAGGACGTCAACGCCAGGCGAACCGAAGGACCCGGCGTCGGCGCGGGGGTGGGCGTCGCCACGGGCGTTGCCGATGGCGTTTCAGTCGGCGGTAGCTGTATGATACGGGCTCGCGCTGTCGGCTCCGTGTCGGCCCGAGGTGGCTCTCCAATGATGCCTAGCAGAACCCCGACGCCCAGTGTGGCGGCCGCCGCGCATCCAATGATAATCAGGATGACCCTTTTGAGAGGTGGATTCATGAGTATTCCTCCTGTGAGCCCTCACCGGCGTGCCGGAGAACTGCCCACGATGGTGAACGTGGATGTCGCGTGCGCGCTGCTCTGAGTGCCGGTCGCCTCGAGCGTCACTGTCCCCGACAGGGCGCGGGGAATCATGAGCTGCCCGGCGTGGTGGATTGCCCCGTTATCGTCGGTGGTGAGAGTCGCGGCGAGCCCGGTACCGGTCGGGCCCCGAATTGCGATCTGCACGGTTTCGTCTGGCGCGAAGCCGCCGCCGTCGAAGGTCACCCGCGTTCCAGCCGGACCCGCCGCCGGGGCCGGAGCAAACCACGGACTGAGAGGGATCACGGCGAAGGTCACCGACGTGGAGGTCCTGCTATGCTCTCCTTCGGCGGTGACTGGCACCTTGCCCGCGGGCATGTTCTTCGGGATCTGGATCGTGCTGGCCGCCGTGATCCGTCCCTTCCCGTCCGTGTGAGCCAGGAAGCTCAGAGCCTGCTGCCCATTGCCAAGCTCGAGATGGATCGTCTCATCCTTCGCGAACCCCTGTCCCTTCACGTGAACGACCGTTCCAGGCGGCCCGGCGTAGCGCGATAGCTCGAGGAGAGGCGTGAACGGCCGAACCGTCAAGGTAGTCGTCGCCGTGGCCTGACTCGACGTTCCAACTGCGATGACGGTCATCTTTCCAATCCGATCGAACGGGATCTCGAACGCCGGGTTTGCCTGGAACGTCCCGTGTGTGTCGACTGTTGCCAGCGCAACCGGTCGTCCACCGATCGAGTCGAGAAAGATGGCTACGCGCTCCCCGGGCACGAAGTCGTGGCCGAACACGCCCACGTCCTGTTCCGGTTGGGGTGTGTAGCTGGACAGCGACACCCAGGGCGAAAGAGAGAGAACGCTGAATGGCACTCGCACTGGAGCGCGACTGGTGCGCCCCACGAGCAGGAACGCGTGCTGCCCTGGCGCTGACATCGGGACGGCGACACCGCTCACGTGAACGACGCCGATCTGATCAGCAGTGAAGTGCGCCAGGACTGGACTATCGAGCGAGTCGAAATAGACCTCGACCTGCTCGCGTGGGGCGAACCCCCCGCCGCTGAAGCTTACGAGACTCATTGGCTTGCCTGAGTAGGTGGTTGGCTGCGCTCCGGGTGGGCTGCCCTCCAGCTCGAACTGAGCCTGAGCGCGCCGATGGCTCGTCAGGCCTTCGACCTCGAATCTCTGCGGGCCGTTTGGCCAGGTATCGGCAACGCGAATGACGACTCCGCTGAAGTTGCCGTGCTCGTCCGCGTTCGGGGTGGCGATCACGGTGGGGGGACCAGAGAGATTCAGCTTGGATACACGCAGCTTCTCCTTTGGCTGAAAGCCCAGCCCGGAGGCGACGACGACCGAGCGACGGGTTACGCGCCCGGCATTCAGCAACAGCGTCGGGGCCACAGCCGGCGTCGGCGTTGGCGACGCGATCGACGTTTCGGGGGAAGGTGTCGCCGTGCTCGTACGGATGGTCGGCGACAGGGCTACCGGGACCCGCGGCAGGGGCTCGGTCGGGCCAGCTGACGAGTGGGTGAGGAGCCAGGCGAGATAGCCCGCGACCACGGCTATGACTCCGATCCAGAGAGCTTTTCGCCGCATCGGTCGATCTCCCCCTGTCGTCCTGCTGCTCGATGGTCGTCCGCGGCCTCCGGGACGATCCGGTAGAGCCGAATCGCCCCGAGGACCGAGCGATTTCGATCGCTTCGAGCGTGACCGCGACCCATCCCGCGTTCACCTGACGGGAAGGACGCCTCGGGTTGAAGCGTCGCGCCCGCCGGTGCGAGAACCGCCAGTAGATCCCCCGGTTGACAACCTAACCTGCCTGGCCGGACTGATCGGATCCGGCAGCCGGAGCCTCGGGTGGCGGAGCTACCGGTGTTGGCGTTGGCAGTGGCTGCGACGTTGCCGCTGCCGGGTTGCTGTCGTATGGACAGTGAAACGGCGTCGGGGTTGGACCCGGCGCGAGCGGCACGTTGGTATCTGGTGCCATGACCTGCATCTTTGCTGTCGCGGGAACCTGACTCTTGTTGCCGAGCAACGTGAACACGATCTGACCGGCCTGCAGGCTCGGCGACAGCGTATAAGACCCGGCCGCTCCGAAGTTCCCATTGGCGTCCGTCAGGAAGCACGAGACCATATCGCCCTGGCTCTGCTGGGTTCGTCCGACGTAGACGTGGACAATTTCGTCGCGCGCCCAGCCGGTCCCGTAGAACGTCACCGTCGTTCCGGGACGTCCTCCGTAGGTACTCGTCTCGGCCAGCGGCGTGTAGGGCAGCACGTCGATGCTTACCGTCGACGGCGCCTGGCTCTGCTCGCCAATGGCGATGAATGTGTTCTTGCCTTTGAGCTCGAACGGAATCGTGAATGGCGCCGCGTTCTTGAACGAGCCAGTCCCATCGGCCTGGATGACTGCGACGGGTGGGCTCTGCACGCTGTTGAGGTGAAGCAGCACCCGCTCGTTCGGGCCAAACCCCTTTCCGCTGAACGTGAGCGTGGAGTCGGCGCGCGTAGCGTACGTGTTCACCGTGATCGTCGGGTACAGATTCAGCATCAGGAACCCGACGGTGACCGGCGATTGGCTCTTCTGTCCGACAAAGATGAAAGCGTTGTTGCCAATCGCACCGAACGGAACGCTGAGGCTATCCTGGCGGACGTTGCCAGCCTGGTCGGTGTGCACGGTTGCGATCGCGGGCGATGCCAGGCTGTTGAAGTAGATCTTCACCACCTCGTCGGGTGCAAAGCCCTTGAGGGAATAGGCGATCACATCGCCTGGCTTTCCGACCTGCGTTCCAAAGGTGACCTGGGGGCTGTTCGCCGCGACGGTTCCCGTTGCCATCGCCTGCTTTCCGCCATTGTGCTGCTGCGCGATGACGAGGAACGGGCCCGAGACGAAATCGCTCGGTAGGGTCAGATTAAAACCGCCAAAGCTGCCGCTTTTGTCAGCCTGGACGAATCCCAGGGCCTTACCTTGATCGTCCTTCGTGTGCTTCAAGGTGAGGTCGATCGTCGTTCCCGGATCGAATCCAGACCCGGTGACACCAATCGTCGAGCCAGGCCGGGCGCTGGAGGGATTGAGTAGAACGAGCGGTGTGTGGCTCGTCACGAGCTGACTCACCGCGATGGGCGTCGGCGTCGGGCCACTCATGGTGGGCGTTGCCGCTGCCGTCGCCTGCGAGGCGACTTGATTCGCCGAGGGGGTCGTCAGCAGTGCCGTCGAAGGAGGCGGCGTGCTGCTGCTGGATGTCCATGGCAGGGACAGTCCGGACCCCGCCAGCGCGCCGAGAAGCGATACAACTGTGATGACTCCGAGCACAACGAGCAGTTTGCGCATGATCGTTCTCCTTCGGATCGGCCAGCGCCGACGACGTCAGCTACTTGGCTCCGGCTTGATCACCTGCCGCACCTCGAGCTCCACGTCGCCCTCCTCGAACCGCGCAAGCAGTCGCGAATGGTTGTACGCATCCAGGGCAAGCTGTTCGTTGTTCAGGCCGAAGATGTAGTGCAGCTTGTTCGACAGCACCAGATAGTCCAGGCTCTGCCAGCTGTCGTGGAGCAGCTTGTCCTTGATCGCCGGGTCCGCCGCGATCTTCCAGTGCGAGTGCGCAAATGGATAGGTCGGTGCGTTACCGTTCGGCTCGTGGAGATCGACCCAGAGGTCATCGTCGATGAGTACCATCGCGTTCGAAGGGATGTTCTGGCGAATGAAGGCAAGCTGGTCGACCTGAAGTCTCGTCTGGTCGACCAGATATTCGTCGTGAGACTGTGCCACGAAGCCGACTACCATTGCAATCAATGCCACCGTTGCCAAGGTCGCTCCCAGGATCCGGGGCGATGCGTTCGCCAGTCGGGCCAGGAGCAGACCAACGTTAAGGGCAAGAAATGGCAAAACCGGTACCACGTAGAAATCGATCATCACGCTTCCACGAATGAGGTAGATCGTGAAGGCGATCGAGAGCAGGCTCGCGACCAGGGTATTCCGATGGCGCTCGCGGTTGCTCAGGCCAATCACCAGATTGATGATGGTTGCAAGGACACCCGCGACGATGATCAGGGGATCCTTGTTCCACCATTTGCCCCAGAAGTACTGCCAGAACTGACTATCGGCGTTCAGAATGCTGCCGCCGTGGCGGCTGATCTGCCAGAGGAGGGTTGAGATCAGCGAGACGTGGGCGCCCGGCGCGCCATTTCCGACGATTGCCGAGCCAGCGGGAAAGAATTCACCTTTCAGGAGCGCATAGAGCGGATAGAGCGAAATCAGCATCGCTGCGGCCGCGGTCCAACCGGCGATGGAAAAGCGCGCCTGGTAGGTCTCACGCACCCGGTGGTACAGGACGTAGCCGAGGACTGGCGCGAAGAAAAGCGCGTTCTCTTTGCAGAGCGTCGCCATGCCAAAGCAGAAGCCGCTTGCCAGGAGCGGCACGATGCGTCGGGATTCTTGAGTCAGGAGATCCAGGGCGAGAAGGAGCCAAAAGACCATGATATTGTCCAGCAGCACCATGCGCTGGTAATAGATCTCGAGTGGCGAAAGAGTAAAGGCGACCGACGTTGCAATCGCCGCGAAGTGGCTCCCCATCATGCGATAGGCGATCCGATAGAGAAGCACCGTCGAGCCGATATCGAGCAGAAGCATGAGGACCCGCGCGCTGTTGATCGCCATCCCGAACGTGAGGAAGTGACGCGGAAGGATAAACTCCCAGATCGCGATCAGCAGCCAACCGGCGGGGGCGTGGTCATAGAAGTAGGTGTATGGCGCAAGCTGTCCCTCGCGGAGCACGGCCCAGGCCTGTTCCAGGTAGATCCCCTCGTCGCCGAGATAGAGCGGATAGTGAAACATGTTGTAGGCGTGCGTGATCGCTGCCAGGAGCGCGGCAGTCATGAGGCCGTACTCCTCCGCCAACGCCCTGATCGAATCGCCCAGCGTCCGCTCCGCGCGTTCTGATGTGGTCTGGGGATCGACGTGCTGCATCGCTGGCTCCTTGATGGGATGGGTCAGATGGTTCGATCGGCACGGTGCGCGCCGATATGTTTCGTCTTCTCCCAGTTGTTGACGCCACGGATCTGCCGGATCATCGCCCGGAGGGCGGCGTAGGCCAGCACCCACTGGTAGGGCATGTACACCGCGCCCATCGTCAACGGAACAGTGATGGGCGGGTGAAGGTTGTGTGCCTGGCAAAACTCGTATAGCCCCACCACGCTGATAAGGTAGTGGGCGAGGACCAGGTACGACGGTAGAAGCAGTAGCATGGCGATGCCGACAGACGTTCGCACGTTGAACATCATCCAGACCGACACGGGCAGGTACAGCGCCAGCGCCGCCTGGAACATCGGAAATGCAAGCGTGTAGACGGCCAGAAACTTCTGGTAGAACGTGCGGAGCTTTCGCCACTCACCCTTTCCCAGCGTCTGCAGGAAGCCCTGGCTCCAGCGCGTCCGCTGACGCACGAAGTGACCGAGGGTCGGCGGCGTCTCTTCCTTGGTCACGTATCGGTCGTCATAGACGACTCGGACCCGCTCCCCGCGCGCGCTGAGCCGGATGCCCATGTCGGCATCCTCGGTCAGGTTGTGCTCGTCCCAGCCGCCTAGCTCCTCGAGAAGCTCTCGCCGAAAGAAGACGGTATTTCCGCCCAGCGGAATCATGCCCGCGCTGGCATGAAAGTGGAGGCGCGATTTGAACCAGAAATAGTATTCCAGGACGTTCAGCGTCGAATACCACGACGAATCGTAGTCCATCAGCTGGACCCCGCACTGCACTGCCCGCACCCGCTCTCGGAGCATGACCGTATTGACGATGTTGAAAATATCCGGGTGGATCTCATCCTCGGCGTCGAAGATCGTCACGACGTCGCCTCTGGACTGAGCGAAACCGACGTTGAGGCCGTGTGGCTTATTGATCGGCTGGTCGTCGAAGGCGATGACTCGCGCATTCGTGTGCCCATCGCGTGCGAGCTGCTCGATCTTTTCGCGGGCACGCTCGATCGTCCCGGTATCGTTGATCTCGCAGATGACGATGATCTCCAGGAGTCCGGGTGGGTAGTTGGCCCGCGCCACGCGGCCGATGGTCTCCTGGATGACCTCTTCTTCGTGCCGAGCGGGAAGCAGGACCGTGAACGATAGCTGCTGGGGCTCGAAGGATGCCGGTGCTGCTGCCGCGTCGTATGCCTCTGGCTGATCCCAGGTGTAGATCATCAGATAGACGGTGTAACCAGCCTGGATCGCTATGATGATCGAGAAGACGAGTGCCGCCGTGACGATCATGCTCATCTCGTCCTCGCCTAAATGACCTGACGGGACAGGAATCAGTCGCAGGCAGATGGATAGATGGTTTGGTAGAGCATCATGCGTGCCCCTGGCGTCGACGCGGGGCCGCGGATGGCGACGCGCGCTCGATCCGTGGGATCACGGGGGTATTCGCCAGGGACGCGTGGTCTGGTACCACCCTGCGCACCGGAGCGTGGGAGTGAGACGCACCAGTACGCCCGTTGGAGTGGCGTGGTTTTTGCGCAAGCGCGGCTCGTCGGGCGGGAGACATCAATGTTGACGACACTGATCGTCGCGGATCAGCCTCTCCTGGCTGATCGTGTCGAGGCGGCATTACTCCTGGGCTGGCCGATGGGCGTCTTTCAGCACGAGACGAAGGGATCCAGCGCTGCTGCGGCCGTGAACGACGACATCGGTCTTGTCGTTCTCGACCTGGGGATCGAGAGTCGAGATGCTCTGGATGCCCTTGCTGTGGTTCGCCGTCACTCGGCAGTCCCGATCCTCGCCATCAGCGAGGATGCACGCGGTTCAGACCGCGAGCAAAGCCTCGGCCTTGGAGCGGACGAACTCGTGCGGCGGTCCTTCAGCCCGATCGAGCTTCTGGCGCGTGCAAAGGCGATCGTCGGGCATCACCGTGCGAGCTCGGTCGATGATCGCTTGCCAGCATCGTGCGATGGTGGTGGACTGGCTCTCGACGTCGCTGCGCGGCGTGTCCGAGTCGGGGATGCGACAGTCAGACTGTCGCGGCCAGAGCTTATCTTGATGTCCTGTCTGATCGCGGGGGAAGGGCGGGTGGTGCCTCTGCGCTCGCTGACGGCCCGGCTGTGGAACCGCGACGAGAACGCAACGGCGTATCTGCGCTTATATGTTCGACGACTCAGGGAAGAGATCGAAGCCGATCCCGATCTACCGCGCTACCTTCTGACCGAGCGGGGTGTGGGCTATCGGCTGATCGTGCCCGAGATGGGACGCGAGCCTCCCCGCTCGGCGACGATGGGGTCTTGTCTGGTCAATCGACTACGATTGGCGTGAGCGGACCCGCTCGTAACAGTTGCTACAATACACGGGCTTATCGGTGCGCGGAAGGAATGGCACCATCGTGTTAGCGCCGCACTCGGCGCAAACCGCCGGATGCATCTCGCGCTGCGGCCGGTACGGTCGGTCCGACGACGGCTGTCCGTTCCCGCTATTCAAGCGCTGTCGCCGCAGGGCTCGGCAGCTCGGGCAGCGGCCCGGTTCGTTCATCAGCCCACGGCTCGCATAGAACTCTTGCTCGCCCGCAGTGAAGACGAACTCGCTCCCACATTCGCGACACTTGAGAACTTTGTCCGTGTAGTTCATCTTCGATACCCTAATCTTGGGTCAGTAGTTGGCAGGTCTGTTGCCCGGAGCTGTGCCAGGGCTCGCGCCGCAACGCGGGAGTCGGGCCCGATCACCGCGCCTCAATGACCGAGGACCTTACCACCGTGCGGCAGTATACACGACCGACCATAACTTTGCAACAGAATACAATCTCGGATCCGGAACGAGCTCAGTGAACGCTCAACGTTCCGACCGGGAGTGCTGACGCGCCCCCGGTGGTCACGAGACGGGCACCGGTCTTCAGCTCGTAGAGGCCTACCTCGACGTGATACGTGCCCGCGGGAAGCTGAGGCGGAATCGGGACGACCACGCTATCGTAGATGGTATCTCCAGGGTCCCAGGCGACTGTCGGGTACGCCCCGGCGAGCGGTCGTGCGTCATGCTGAGCAACGAGGTGACCGGTTTGATCGAGGACATGGACGAAGACGGTGTAGTCGGCGCCTGGACGTTCGATCGCGCGCCAGGCCAGATCGACCGTGACCGGGGTGCCGCGACTCGAATCGGTTGGATGGACGGCAGAGCCAGCCAGTGCGATCTGATTGCCGAAGACGTCACCGTGCGGCGCGAGGACCGATGGATGGCCGAAGGTCTGATCTGGCCCGACGACCTTGACCGTGCCCAGTGTGATCGTGTTCTCGCCGGCCATGTGGCCATGCGTCGCTAGTCTGACGAAGTCTGACCGACTGTACATACCGGCCACGAGGGTGTACAGACCCGGGTGGAGGGCGGTGAGCTGATCGAGGGGATGGCGGTCGATCACGGTGTCGCCGGGAAACCACGTGGTCGTGGGATAGTTCTCCTGATCCGGCCACGAATCGTGCTGGGCGACGCGCTTCTGGCTGGCGTCGAGAAGCTGAACAAACACCGCGTAGTCGGCTGGCGCGTCGGCCGTCGCGCGCCAGAGCAGGTCGACCTCGATCCGATCGTTCGGGTCAAGCCGTGCGACGAAACGCGAATCGGAAGGGGGAAGACTTGTCATCCCGTCGGGGCCGCGGCGAAGGATCCGCGCCGCGTCGAGCGCGAAATAGCTCCCGACTGTCGCCCCCACTGACATCGAATCTGGTAGCCGGACGGCCGCGGGCGGCGAAGACGCGTCGACTGTGCCGAGAAGGACGTGCTTGGACGTGCTGTCAACGCGTTCAGTCGACGGAGTAAGAACCTGCCCGCCGAGGATGAAGCCGAGCCCGAGACGGTACCGTCCGGGCACCACGCCTGGTGGGAGACGGATCTGCTGATGATCGCGGATGATTTCGCCGGCTCGCCACTGCGTGCATGGCCGAAGACCGAACAGTGGGGCTTTGTCGCGAGTCGCGACAACGTGCCCGTTGTCGTCGATCAGCTGAAGGCTTACACTGCAGTCTGGCAACGGCGATTCGAGCGCTTCCCAGATCAGCGTCACGTCGATGACGCCGGGCTGCGTACCCGGAACGCGGTCGAGTCGGCTGCCGACCAGGCGGACCGAGTGGCCGAAGTCAACACCACCAATCAGCTGTCGCGGCGGGCGCACCTGGGTTGCCAGGCCGGAGCCTGCTAGCGCTGCAGCTGTCACGACCAGTGCCAGCCTGAGCGACCAGCCAGGCCGGCGCGGCCTGACGATGATTCCGAGGACGACGAGGATCGCGACAAGCGATACTGCTTCTCCCAGGCGCTCGAACGTGGTGCCCGCGTCGACAAGCTGCAGTTCGTGATGGCCGGCCGGTACCGCCACGCGGATCGTTCCCCTGGTCCCATCTACCTCGAGCGAAACCGAGTGACCGTCGATCGCGACCTCCCAGCCCGGGTAATAGAGACGGTCGAAGAGAACACTGGCGGGCGCACTGGCGTCAGTAGCTGCCCGGAAATTCAGCGGGCTAGACCAGACCGCGGTGACGCGTACCGGCGTCGATGCGTGCTCGCGCGGCGACAGTAGGCTCGCGTTCTGGAAGAACGTTCCGTGGACGGCCGAAGGGAGGTAGTCGCCCTGGGTGTTGCCCGCGATCAGGCCACTCCCGTTCTCGCGGCGCCAGACGGTCGGCAGATTGACCTCAAAGCCCTGGAGCGTCGCGTTCCGCGGGTGGAAGAGCCAGAGACTGGCGGCGAGGAAGGCGCCGACCGCCGCGACCTCGAGCCCCGCGCCGACGACGTAGACTGCTCGCCTCCCGCGTGGTCCTTGTCCCGAGGCAAGACTGCCCGGTCCGGCCTGAGCGACGAACGCGCTGATGAGGAGGGAGCTCATCAAGCCGATGTAGACGGAGAGCCGGCTCGGAAACTGAATGAAGCGGGTGAACGGCAGATGATCCCAAACGAAAACCGAGCCGGGCTGCTGCATCCACAGCAGGAAGGCGATTGTCGCGGCGGCAAAGATCAGCACGCCGCTTCGTGCCGGTCGGGCGATGATCACCCAAAATGCCGACACGACCGCAAGTAGGATCTGGACACGCCCGACGTTGAACCAGTCGCCAGCATCCCTGAGCAGCTGGTAGTTGTAGGCCCAGTGCCCCTGGATCAGGACCGGCAGTGGAATAAACTCGTTATGGTAGTCGAACTGGCCGGTGGTGAGCGCCGTGGTGTCTACCTGACCAAGCTGAGTCAGCACCGGAAGCCAGTAAGTCGCGCTGAGTGCGAAACCCAGGAGCCCCGCGAACACGACCGCGGCGACCGCGGAGCGGTTGAGCGCGCGGAACGATGTCACAAGCAAATAGACCAGAAGGATTGGTGCGGTCACGAGTGTCGTGATGTTGTGGGCGAGCACAAGCGCGCCGAGGAAAGCCCCGGCCACGGCGACGGTACCACCGCGGGGATGTCGTGCCGCTCGGGGAAGGCTCCAGAAGACGAACGGGAGCACGGCGAGCGCGAGGGATTCGGCGAGGTCACCGCGCAGGTAGATGTCGATAAGGTGATAGGGCACGTAGACGTAGATGATCGATGCAGCCAGACCAGCCCGCCAGCCGAAAAGGTCGCGCCCGAGGAGATAGGCTCCGAGAGCGGACGCGAGGACAGATAGGACGAAGGTTGCCTTGAGCGCGGCGATGTAGCCAGGTCCGAGGAGGTGAAGGATCTCGCCGAGATACACTCCCAGCGGGGGGTAATAGGTGAACGTGGCGTAGCCATAATCGAGGGCCAGGTGAGGAGCAATCCACGGCCTCAACGTGCCCGCCCGGAAGGTTTGATCCAGGTCCAGTAGCCGATAGAGGTGGATCGCCGCGTCGTAGGATCCGTCCTGCAACCCGTGATTCAGCAGGGTATGGATCGCGGGAACGCAAGCCCATAGAATGATGACGCAGCGAATCGCCTCGGCCGGCGCAAAATGCCGGCACCCGCTTGTCGAGGCAGAAGTCGGAAAACTCATCGGCCCACTTCCGGAGTGGTGATTAGGTGATGAGAGTGACGCGATGATCGCCGCCAATCACCCAACCGTTCAGGTTGACGGCTTCACGGGCCCGTTCGACCTGCTGGTGCGCTTGATCGAGCGGCGCGAGCTCGACGTTTTGACGATCTCGTTGGCAGCGGTGACCGAGCAGTATCTGGAGCACCTCGCGACACTACAGCTGCGTGATCCGGAGCATCTGTCGGCGTTCCTCGTGGTCGCGGCCAAGCTACTGCTCATCAAGTCCAGCCTGTTGTTGCCTACGCCTGCTCGACAGGCATCGGGCGACGAATCCAGCCCCGATCCAACCGACCTGACCGAGCGCTTACGAGAATACCAGAAATTTCGACGCGCGAGTCAGTGGCTTGCCATCCGAGAGGGTAAAGGGCTACGGAGCTACGCGCGTCCACCGACACCCTATCGCCCGGTTCATCCGGCCCCGCGCGAGCGCCTCGACCCGCGACTGCTCCGAGATGCGATGATCCGCGTTGTGCGTCGCCGCGCAGCGGAGTCACCGTCGATCGAGATCGAACCGGAACGGCGACTGTCAGTCGCGGAGGCACTTGGCATCCTCGAGGCGGCCCTTCGCGAGGCGCCGATCATCCGTTTCAGCGAGCTGGTCGGGGACGGAGCACCACGGCAGCGCTACGTTGCCATCTTCCTGGCGGTTCTGGAGGCAGTCCGGCAGGGACTCGTCCGTGCAACCCAGGACGGGCCATTCGGAGAGATTTCACTTACCCGCGCAACGTAGCGCCCCGCCAACGGAAATATGAGGGGGAGCAATTTGGGAAAATTGGCCCGTAGGGCCAATTTTCCCAAATGCGTCCACCTATCAATTTCTGCTTGACACACCAGTAGTGGGCGATGAGCTCAGCATAGAGCAGCCTTTTCGAGTGCGTCGGCGAGAGGAGCGACCTGGCGTGCCCAGGTCCAATGGGCAAGCACGCTCGCCCGGGCAGCCTGGCCGAGCTTCTGGCGAGTCTCTCGATCCACGAGCAGCGAGGCGAGGCGTTTAGCCATTGCATCCACGTCGCCGGGTCGGACCAGGTAGCCAGTCTCCCCATCCGTGACGTACTCGTGGGCCTGACCAACGTCGTCGGCGACGACGCAGGCACCGGCCAGCAGGAGGTCGACGAGCTTCATCGGACACTTGGCTCGATTCAAACGGGTATCGTCGAGCAGGTAGGCGGCGACGTCGCCGGCCGCGAGGTAATCCGGAAGTTCGTAAGCCGGAACCCAGCCGATGAGGTGAACAGCGTGATCCAGACCACGCTGGGCAGCGCAGCGCAGAAGGACCTGATCCTCGTCACGAAGTCCCTTCCCGACGACCAGGAGATGAGTGCCCGGAACGAGCGAGCGGGTCCGCTCGAGGACCGCGAGGAGGCGCGCGGGATCGAACTCGACAAAGCGGGTGTACGCCAGGATCAAGGGGGTGTCACGCAGCCCCAGCGAAGCGCGAATGGAGGATCCATCTCCCGGGATCCAGCCGGGCGAGGAGGGCGAGGCGGCATTCGGGGCGTAGATGACGCGGCGACGATCCAGGTTAGCCAGGCGCTCGATCTCGCGGCTGGCAACGCTGACGACGTCTGCGTGAGCCAGGCACCAGCGTTCCTGCCAGGTAATGAGACGCCGTAGCCACCAGGAACGCGGTTCGCGATCGATCCAGCCACCCTCGCCCTCCCAATCGTCGGCGTCGAGAGCCAGGACGGAATCGACGAATCCGAGGGAACGCAGGAGCCAGAAGACAAACAACGCCAGTCCAGCATAGGCGATTGGCTTGAAAGCGTACAGTACGTCTGGGCGCAGCCTCAAAGCCGCCCAGACGAGCTGGACCCCGACCCAGACGTGACCGACGAAGGGGAGAGGAGGAAATCGTCCGACAGACGACAGCCGGATGGTGCCGATGTCCTCGGTGGGCTTGGCCAACACGGGCTCGGTCGGCATGAGCACACTCACGTGGTTCCCACGCCGGGCGAGCTCGCGGGCAATCGGGACTGCCCGCGCGGCCATTGTCGCCTTGCGGTGCAGCCCGAAGTTGCCGATCATCACGATGCGCACAGTCGGTGAGGCGTCACGAGATTGTTCCCATCAGCTTGGCGCCCTCTTCGAGGAGTGCGTTCACCTTCGGCGTGATCTCCTTCAGTGCCTCGGCGGCTGTCTTCTTGCGCGCGAAGATATCATCGAGAGCTGGGCCGATGTACTTCGTCGAAGCCTCCTGCCACCGCGGCTGATGGTAGTAATGGCGAGCGATGCGATGCTCGAAGCCGTCGATCGCTGGCTTGATGTTCTTGTTGAGCTTGGCAATTCGGCTATTGTAGCGCGCATCGAGACTCTTGAACAGTGGTAGCTCCCACCCAAGCTCGACGCCCGGAATCGTGCCGATCGGTCCGGCCACGAACTGGAGAAGCTGGAACGCCTGGTCTGGATGCTTGCCTTTCGCGTTCATCACCCAGGCACTGTACCAGAACATAACCTTGACTGGATTGTTACCTTTGGTCGGCCAGGGTGCCTGATCCCAGTCGAACTTGTCCTTTATATCCAGGGTATGGTAGCTGAGCTGCGACACGTAGTGAGGGTAGATGGCGAGCCGACCGTTGTTGAAGCTGAACGCTCCGCCCTGCGACTCCGCCTGTGACGCGGCAACCTTCCATTTCCAGACGAGATCAGCGTTCCACTGCCACGCTTCCGGGCCTGGATCCTGCGCCCAGAGGAACTTGGACCAGTCGTCGCTCAGGGTCTGACCACCCCACGACTCGACCAGGCTCACCGGGTTGCCGCTTCCATTCATGCCCGCGTCGACACCGATTCCCATCTGGATCGGCGTGCCGTCGGAGTTCCGCTTGGTGAGGCTCTTGGCCAGCTCGAGCATGTCGTCGAAGCTCCAGTTCGATTCGCCGTAGGTGATGGGTGGATCCTTGACCCCGGCGGCTTTGAACAGACTCTTGTTTACCTCGACGTTGCTCATATCGCCGCCCATCGGAAGGCCATACAGCTTACCGGTGTAGCGTGCTCCGTCAAAAATCTCCTTCTTGGCGTCTTCGCTGGACAGCCAGTCGTCCTTCCCAAGCGACTTGAGCTTGTCGTCAAGGGCCGGAATCTGGCCCTGCTCCTTGAACGGGAACACGTCCGCCCAGCCAAGACGAAAGACGTCCGGACCAACGCCGCCCGCGAGCTGTGTCAGAACCTGCTGCCGATAGCCGGAGGAGGCGACGTTGCGGAGCTTCACTGTGATCTTCGCATTTGGATATGTCTTCTTAAAGAGATCCAGTCGCTCCTGCTCCCGCGCCAGGCCGTAGGTATCCGTTGCCCAGGAGCTCTCGACCAGCTCGACGACCTCGGACGAGGACGGCTGGGAAGCCGCTTGTGGGACGGTTGTCGGCTGCGCTGCCGTCGTCGCCCGGGCTGCTGAACCCGTCTGGCCTGACGCTGCTGTGCTCTGTGTCGGCGCGGGGGAAGACGCCTGTGAGCATCCCGCGATCAAAGCTGCCCCCAGTGTCGAGACAACCACGGCTCCAATCATCGACCGGCGGGTTACGCGTGGATTCGGACTCACCTTCACCATCTCCTTGCTCTCTAGTCTAGCGACCGGCCAGCCCGGTCGTCGTGATACCGCGAATGAACTGCCGCTGCGCCAGGAAGAAGATGATGATGACCGGCAGCGTCATCATCGTCGACGCCGCCATGAGGTAATTCCAGTTGGTCTGATACATGCCGAGCATAGTGTTCAGACCGACCGCGAGGGTCATCTTTTCGCGGTCGGGAAGGTAGATCAACGGGCCAAGAAAGTCGTTCCAGCCCCCCTGAAAGGCGAAGATTGCCATCGTGGCGAGAACCGGCTTCGAGAGCGGCAGCATCAGCTGCAGGTAGATGCGCCAGGACGACGCGCCGTCGATGCGCGCGGCCTCGTCGAGCTCGTGGGGGATTGTCAGGAAGAACTGCCGACAGAGAAAGATGAAGAACGCATCGCCGCCGAACCAGGAGGGAACCCAGAGCGGCAGGTTGGTGTTCACCCAGCCCAGGTTGGTGAAGAGGATGAACTTCGGAATCAAGGTGACGATGCTCGGTAGCATCATTGTCGACAGAACCACGGTGAAAAGCACGCCACGTCCGGGAAATCGCAGTCGGGCGAAGCCAAAACCGGCCATCGACGAGGTGAGGATCGATCCAGCCATGCTCAAGACGACGATGACGATCGTGTTCCACGCCCACATCGCAAATGGGAGAAGATTCCAGGTGTCGACGTAGTTCCGCCAGACGAATGGGTTCGGGATCCAGACCGGCGGATACTGGAACTCGTAGCCGGTCTGCTTGAACGACGTGCTGACCATCCAGAAGTACGGCAGGACGAACGTGATCCCGAACGTCACGAGGAGGATATAGACGATGACCCGTGCAACCGTGTCAACGACGGCCGTGGTCCGAGCTGCCGGCCTGCTGGCCGCTATGGTTCGTACGGAGGCAACGTCGCTCACGTCCATCTCCCTCAGGGTTTCGGTCTATGGTAACGAGGCCCCCGAATCGGCATCGCCCCGAACTCGGGGTCACAAGCTCCCTTCGTAGTGCACCCACCGGCGGGCGAGAAGGAACTGGATTCCGGTGAAGATCAGCACAATGGCGAACAGCATCCAGGCGATCAGGGAGGCATATCCCATTTTGAAGAACACGAATCCGTTCTGATAGAGGTAAAGGACCAGGAACAGAGTCGAGTTAGCCGGCCCGCCGGAACCATTGCTGATGATGAAGACGGTCGTGAAGATCTGGAACGAGCCGATGATTCCGACCACCAGATTGAAGAAGATGACCGGCGATAGCATGGGCAACGTCACGCCCCAGAAGCGCGCCCAGTAACCTGCGCCGTCGATGCTCGCGGCCTCATAGAGCTCCTGGGGGATGTCCTGCAGACCGGCGAGGAAGATGATCATTGCGCCGCCCAATGACCAGAGGGCCATGATGATCAGCGCTGGCTTGGCCCAGGCTGGATCGACGAACCATTGGAGCGTGTGGATGTGGATCCGTCGGAGCACCAAATTCACCAGCCCGAAGTCGGGGTTGAAGACCCAGAGCCAGAGCATTGCCGAGGCGACCGTCGGTGTAATCGAGGGCAGATAGTAGATGGTGCGAAATACACCGACGAGCCGGATCCGCAGGTTGAGTGCGAGTGCGGCCAGCAGCGCGAGCAGCACGTGTAACGGGACGAAAATGAACGTGTAGTAAGCGGTGTTATACAGCGAGACCGGGATCAGCTCATCCGAAAAGAGCGTGCTGAAGTTCGAGAGGCCAGCGAACGTCGGCGGCGTCAGCAGGGACCAGTTGAGAAAGATCAGGGCAAAAGAGAAGAGCATCGGGCCTGCGATCCAAACGATGAAGCCGACGAGCCACGGCGCGATGAACAGGTACCCGTCGATTGCTTCCTGCCGTCCTAAGCCAGAGCGGCGTCTGATCGGAGCGGCAACCGATGCCATCCTATACCCCACGCACTGGCGTCCCTTCCCCGAGGCGGCTGCCTAGAGGTCGCGAGGGAGCTTGTATGAGCTACTATATCTTCCTCTCGGAGTGTGTCAAGTATTTTGGTGTCATCCCTTCCGGACCGTGATCCGGGTCCGTGATGTCGCTTCACCCACTCCTGTTGGGCGGTCGGAGTGGGTGACCTGGTAGCGGAAGGTTCCTCTCGCGGTTCGTGCGTGGTATGATACGTCGAGCGCCTGGCTGGTACGTGGGTCTTTGACGCTCCACCGCGAGCGTTGTCGCGCGGCCATTCTCCCTCGATGAAGCACGGGTGCGGCGGCGCGTCACCTCGGGCTGCTGGTAAGCAGCTTGCAGGTGCGCGCGGAGGCGGACAGCTGGTCCTGCCTCTGACCGGTGAGTACGGAGGGTGTCGATGCGGTGGCGATTCCTCGTTTGCGTGGCGTGGCTTGGATGTATGGTGTTGGCTGGTGCCGCCCGGCCCGCGTCGGCAACGGCCGACGCGTTCTCGGCGTCGAATCTGATCGACGAGATCTCGCTCGAGTCATCAGCACGCGGCGTGTCGTCCTTCTACAAAGTTCGTGAAGGCGATAGTCTATCCGGGATTGCCGAGCTGCTGGCAGTGGATCCGGACACGCTTCAGCAGCTGAACGATCTGCGGGATCCAAATTCTCTCCAGGCAGGCATGGTGCTGGTGGTTCCAGACGCACCAACGCGCCCGGTCAGGTATGGCGTCGCTCGCCAGCGTCCGCACGAGAATGGCGCGGCCCCCGCGTTTATTCGGCCGGCAATCGGCGTCATCACGACCCGCTTCGGTGAGCCGGGGAACGATTGGATTGGCGGGTATCACATGGGAATAGACCTCGGCGCTCCGTTCGGGAGTCCGGTCGTCGCAGCGGCGGCGGGCGTTGTGGAGGAAGCCAACGGGGACAACAGTCACGGGTACGGAAACCACGTGCTGATCGCGCACGGCTTTGGCTACGAAACGCTGTACGCCCACCTCTCGCGCATTGTCGTCAAGCCGGGCGAGCAGGTAGCGCAGGGACAGCTCATTGGCTACGTGGGGCAAAGTGGCTATGCTTTCGGGCCGCACCTTCACTTCGAGGTGCGACGCAATGGCGACAAGATCGATCCGGAGCCACTCCTCCCGCCGGACGAATGACGCCGCCGGACAGCGGGCGGGGCGTTCACGATGCCTGGGGATCTGGAGATCCCGCTTTCTCGAGGAGGGAGCGCACTACCGCGACAATGACATCGTCCGACACCATCGTCAGCGTATCGCCCTCCGGCACTGGCTCCAGAACGTGGCATCCCCAGCGTTTGAGCGTTGCAGCAGATTCTTGCGCACGCGGGTGAGCCCAGAGAGGCAGATTTGTCGAGATGGCCACGATCACGGGGGTGCCTCGACCAATTGCTTCGGCAGTGATTGAGAGAGCAAGGTTGTCCGCGATGCCCTGTGCCAGCTTGTTGAGTGAGTTAAAGCTGCACGGCGCGACCAGAACAACGCCACGTGGCGGTCGCGGGAGGATTGCCCCGTCGAAAAAGCTCTCGACGATCCAATGCCCCGGCACGAGCGCCAGCTCACGGGGACTGATCACCCGCTGCGCGTTTGGCGTCAGGACAGTAATAACCCGGGGAGCGGTGTCGACGAGCCTGGTTAGCAAGGCCGGGACGCGCCGCGCCGTCACCGCTCCGCTGACGATCAGATAAAGCGTATCGTAGGCCACTGAGCGGGCCTGAGATTAGCTGCTAACGTCTGGAATGAACAGATCCTGGCCGGGTACGACTTCGTCGCCATCGATCCGCCATTTATTTGCCTCGAAGATCTTGGTCCAGAGATCTTCGTTCCCGTACTCGCGCTTGGCGATCGATTTGAGAGTGTCACGCGGCCCGACCTTGATCGTCTTGCCACTTGGCGGGGCAGCTTTTTTCTTCAGCCCCAGCGCTTCGAGAAGCCCCACGTCGCCCTCCTCGTCAGTTCCTGCGAGTAGTCCCCTCTTTGATTTGGATCGATTGCCGGTTGTCTGTGGTTGTGCGCTCGGATGAGAACCCGAGCGGTCCCAATCCGCTGCTGATTTTACTCTCTTCGAACAAAATGGCAAGCGGTACCTTCTGGCAGTCCAATGCCACGCGTGTCTTTGCGCCCCGACCCGTGCTGGTCTATACTTCCACTGTGCTTCCACGAAACTTCGGCGCCCGCTCAGGGCGGAACCTCGGCGAGGATCCCCACACCGGCATGCGGAGTGGCGGGCCTCCGAGATGATCCCCGGATCACGCAGCAGGAAAACAGCCAGTAGGAAAGTGGACAGATGACATCGATGACACCGGAATCGCGCCTGATCGCTGCCTGTCGGCGGCAGCCGGTCGACAAGACGCCGGTCTGGTTTATGCGACAGGCCGGGCGCTGCCTTCCTGAGTACCGTCAGTTGCGCACGCGGTATGATATTCTGACGCTGGCCAAGACGCCCGAGCTGTGCAGCGCGGTCACCCTCATGCCCGTCGAGCGGCTCGGCGTCGACGGCGCGGTGATGTTTGCCGACATCATGCTGCCCGTCGAGGCGATGGGTGTATCCCTAGAAATTCAGCCAGAGATCGGCCCGATCATTCACCAGCCAATTCGCACACGTTCGGCCATCGATGCGCTCCAGGTGAGAGATGCGAACGAGGCCACGCCTTTCGTGTTCGAGGCGATCCGCTTGGTACGGCGCGAGCTGCGAGATGGAAAGGCGGCGCTGATCGGCTTCTCCGGCGCACCGTTCACCCTCGCCTGCTATCTGATCGAGGGGCGGCCGTCGCGCGATTACACCCACGCGAAAGCGCTGATGTTCGGCGAGCCACTGCTCTGGCACGCCTTGCTCGAGAAGATCTCCGAGGTGGTCGTGCGCTATCTTCGGGCACAGGTTACCGCCGGGGCCCAGATCCTTCAGCTCTTTGACAGCTGGGTGGGCGCGCTTTCACCACAGGATTACGCCGAGTATGTGCTGCCGCACAGCAGGTTCATCTTTGAGAGTCTCAAGAGCACTGGCGTGCCGACGATTCATTTCGGAACGGGCACCGCGACCTTGCTGGAGCAGATGGTGGACGCGGGCGGTGATGTCATCAGCGTCGATTGGCGGATACCACTCGACGACGCCTGGCGCCGTATCGGCGACGATCACGGGATTCAGGGCAACCTGGATCCGGCGCTGCTGCTGGTGCCCCCGGAGCGCATCGAACGAAGTGTGCGCGACATCCTGCGCCGCGCCGGTGGCCGACCTGGCCATATCTTCAATCTGGGGCACGGTGTTCCTGCCGAGGCTGATCCGGACCGCCTGGCGTGGCTCGTCCAGCGTGTCCATCAGCTCAGTGTGCGTGAGGATGGGAGCGATGTCTGAAGCACGCGAGTCCACGATTGGCGTCCTGCTCATGACCTTTGGATCTTGCACGTCGCCCGAAGAAGTTCCGGCTTACCTCGCCCACGTGCGCGGTGGACGCCCGGCGTCGGACGAGCTTGTCAGAGAGTTTCAGCGCCGCTACCGGCTCGTCGGCGGGTCGCCGTTGATCGAGATCACCCGGCAGCAGGCGGCAGCTCTGGCAGCCGAGCTCGAGCGCCAGCACCCCTCCGGGCCTCGCTTCGTCGTATCGATCGGGATGCTCCATTCGAGGCCGTTCATTGCCGAGGCCATCGCCGAGCTCGCCGCGGGCGGTATCCGAGATCTGATCGCGATCATCCTGTCGCCGCAGTACTCGCCGCAGATCATGGGTGGCTACCATCGAGCAGTCGACGAAGCGGTGGCCACGGAGGCGACGAAAGGGCGTGTCATCTTGGCGCGTGTCGCGGGAGCCTGGCATCTCAATCCGCTCTTCCTCGATGCCCTCGCCGAGCGGATTCGCGAAGCTCTCGACCAACTCCCACCGGAGGTGCGCAATTCGGTACCGGTCCTGCTGACGTCGCATAGTCTGCCCAAGCGCGTTGTCGAGCAGGAGCCGCACTACCTCCAGCAGCTTCAGGAGACGGTCCACGCCCTGGTCGAGCGTGTTGGGCTCTCTGATGATCGCTGGCAGTTTGCATATCAGAGCGCGGGCCACACGCCAGAAGAATGGCTCAAACCCGACATGAAGGATCTGCTACCAGGCATCAAGGCGCGCGGTCATCGCCACGTCCTGATGGTGCCGATTCAATTCCTGAGCGATCATCTGGAGATCCTGTATGACATCGACGTGGCAGCTCGCGAGGAGGCCGAAAGCCTCGGCATCTCGTTCCACCGGATCGAGTCGCTCAATCTGAGTCCGCTGTTCATCAAGGCACTGGCGCGGGTGGTCGACGAGACAAGTCAGGAATTGGCCGGGACGCCGTGAGGCGCACCACCGCGCGCTCACCGCTTCCGAGACAGCCGAGCTCGGAACCGGCGCGCCACGGCAATGCAACGAAAGCGCCGCGCGTTGTCTGCCTGCACCCCCATTTCGACGAAGCTCTCGATGGTGCCAGGGCTACGGATGCCTTCGGTGGTTCCTCCGGCACCGGGCAGAAAGGTTGAGCTGACGGGGAGACGACTAGCTCCCTCTCCTCCCGAGAGACGCGTGGAGTGAGAGCGTGGATCCGCAGCGCAGCGTGTGATCGCCTTCCCTCACCCTCATCCTCTCCCAGAGGAGAGAAGATTGGACGGCTACCGGCTCATTCAAGCTGCCCCGTGCTCTAGGGATCGCCCGTGCCGTCCACGGAGATGCGGCCCGGGCCAGTGCCCGCGAGTGCCAGGCAGGACCCGAGCATCGAGAGCGCAAACTCGAAGCCGCCTTGGCCGATGAGCCCATTGCGCCAGTGCACTCGAGCGATCGCCACCGACATCTCCCCTGCCAGGAGGAGTGCGACCAGGCGGGTGAGCCAGCCAAGCGCGAGCATAATGCCGCCAAAGAACTCGAGGCACGCCACGAACCACGCCCAGAGCAGCGGCTCGGGCAATCCGAGTCGTTCGACTGCCGTGGCGAACCCAATCGGGCTTCCCCGCTCGATTGCCTGAACAAATCCCTGCCCGAGATATCGCGCGATACTCGGTGATACGTGCTTTCCTTGACCACCAAAGAGCTTGGGATATCCGTGAGCAGCAAAGATCGCTCCGACAATCACTCTCAGCACAAGTAGGGAAAGATCTTTCAGCATCGAGGGTGCCTCCGCCCTGGTCTACTTCTCCAATACGAACACGTCACGGGTACCGGCGTCGCACAGCCAGAACGTCCCGTTGTAAATCGTCATCCCGTGAGCCTCGAGCCCCGAGACTCCGAGGGCGTCGAGAATCTCGCCGGTGTCCGGGTTGAGACGGAAGAGCACCCGTTTGTTCGTATCGGCGCACCAGAGAGCCGGCAAGCCGCGTGCCGACCGCCAGGGGCGGCTCGATTCGTGGGCACCAACTGGCGATGGACTTACCCGGGACGCGGGATTGATCCCGAGGCACCACAGATCATCGGTTTCCCAGGCCATTCCGTGGGCACGATCACCGTGCGCGGAGATGTGGTGCAGCACCCGTCCGGTCGCCGGATCCAGCTCGAAAATCTGTCCGGCCCGCGGAACGTTGCACCAGAGGTGGCCATCCCGCCATTCCAGGGCGTGCGGCGAGCCGGGCTCGTCGCCCAGACCCGGTGCAGGGATCGCGGCGAGCTCCCGCCCCGTTTCCGGATCGTAGCAGATGATCTCGAACCCGAACGTCGAGGCGATCCAAACGTTGCCCGAGGAGTCGACGGTGATGCCGCTGCCGTGCTTTCCACGCGTCTGAAACTCGCGAATCACCGCGCCGTCGGAATAGCGGAGGAGATAGACACGGTTCGGATCGACTTGATCCAGTACCCAGAGCCCCTGGTCAGAAGCCTGGAGACCATTGGGCTGCGCGCCGGGTGTCTTCCACAGAGTCCGCACGTTGTAAGCCATTAATCCTCCGCTCGTCTCTCGTGATTCACTTCTCGCGAACGACCGCCTCCTTCGGCCGGTCCGACCACGCCGTTCTGCTCGAGCAGGTCGATCAGGCGCGCGGCACGGGTGTAGCCAATCCGAAGGCGCCGCTGCAGGAGCGAGGTTGAAATGCGGGTGTGCTCGCGGGCGACCTCCTCGGCCTTCGCGTAGAGTTCGTCGATCTCCTCGTCCTCCTCGACGCGGGAAACCTGGACGAGCTGATCGACGTAGCTGGGGGGGGCTTGATTCTTCCAATGGTTCACGATCGTCTCGATCTCCTCCTCGGAGACCCAGACGCCTTGCAGACGGATCGGCCTCGCAGCATCGGTCGGCAAGAACAGCATGTCTCCGCGCCCCAGCAGCTTTTCGGCGCCAACAGTGTCCAGGATCGTGCGCGAATCCATCTGCGAGGTGACGGCGAAGCTGATTCGCGTGGGAAAGTTCGCCTTGATCAGGCCGGTAATCACATCGACCGAGGGGCGCTGCGTTGCGACGACGAGGTGAATGCCGGTTGCGCGGGCGAGCTGGGCGAGACGGCAGAGCAGTCGCTCGGTCTCATCCGGCGCCAGCATCATGAGGTCGGCGAGCTCGTCGATGACGACGACGATAAATGGGAGTGCCTGAACATCGGGCTGGCCGGCCGCGAGCTTGTTATATCCTTCGATATTGCGAACACCCCGCGCCTCGAACTGCTTGTAACGCTCCTCCATCTCGTGGACGACCCATTTCAGCACGCCGACGACCTTATCCACGTCCACCACGACCGGCCGGAGCAGGTGAGGAACATCGTTGTACGTCGTCAGCTCCACACGCTTCGGGTCAACCAGGATCAGTCGAACCTCCGCCGGGGTCGCGTGCAGCAGCAGACACGAGATGATCGCGTTGACGCAGACGGACTTCCCGCTACCAGTTGCGCCAGCGATGAGAAGATGTGGCATCTTCGCCAGATCCGCGACGATCGCCTGACCACTCACATCCTCCCCGAGAGCGATCGCCAGCTTCGTCTTCGCTCGCAGCTTCTGAAAGGCGCTACTCTCGATGATCTGGCGCAAGCTGACGACGGTGGCTTCCCCGTTCGGAACTTCGATGCCAACAACCTGGCGCCCGGGAACTGGCGCCTCGATTCGGATACTTGGCGCCGCGAGCGCGAGCGCGAGGTCATTTTGCAGGCTGGTGATCTCGCTGACTTTGATCTTCTCGCGTTTGATCACGTCGCCATTGCGATCGCGCTTTTCGCGGAACCCGGGCTCAAGGCCGAACTGGGTCACCGTCGGACCAGGGTTTACCTGAACCACCCGGGCGTAAACGTCGAAATCGGCCAGGGTCTGCTCGATCGTCTTGATCTTCTTGTTCAGGTCGGCCTGGCTGAGCTCACCGGCGGAACCAGCCTTCAGCAAGGTCACCGTTGGGAGCTGCCACGCGGGCGGGCGAGCGGGAGGAGCTCCTACAGCCTGATTACCCGCGGTCGGCTGCAGCTCGACCACGTCGTCGACGCGGCGATCCGAGACGAGCACATCGTCGTCGTCCAGGGTGCTGACCCTGCGGGCGGAGACCGTGGAGCGGACCGCGCTGACCCGCGTGATCAGCGATGTCGCGACGGCGTGGCCGGTCCGTCGAAGAGCGCCGCCCGCGACCCGACCCGCTTCCCAGGCATCCTCCACCGTGAGATCGAATAGGAGTGCCCCTGCCACCAGAGCAAAGATGCCGCTTACGATCGCGGCACCCGGGCCGCCGAGGGCTTTGACGAGCGTCGTCCAGATGATCTGTCCGAGCCATCCGCCGCCTCCGATCTCTCCAAGTGCTGGCGGCGGATTGCCATCAATCGCCTGCAGAATCGTGACGATCGCGAGGTACGATCCGATCCAGCCAACGCGCTCGGACCGGCTCATGTGATACGGTGCGGCAAGATGGGCACGGAAGCTGGCGGCGGCAAATGCGCCGACGACGACCGGCAGAAGGTAGCTTGCCCAGCCGAAGGCGAATACAAGTCCGTCCCGTAGCTGAGTGCCGACGATGCCGCCAGGGACCACGAGCACAACCACGATCAGGATGAGAAGAGCGGCAAGCAGGAGCGCCGCGCGCAGTGAACGCGGGGAACGCTCGTTGTCGGCGAGGTGGTGGGGAGCGTGTCCGGGGCTGCCACTGACCACGGCCATGGCGCTGATCTCTCCTGGATTTGTCGCTACACTTCCGTGATCACTGGCAGGATCATCGGACGGGTGCGCGTTTGCTTGTATACGAAGTCGCTCAGCGTCTCCTTGATCTTCGACACGACGAAACCGTATTCGACCGAGGTCGATGCAGCCTCTTCAATCGCTTCGCGCACCCGCTCGCGAGCCTCGCCGATCAAGTTCCCATCACCGTTCAGCGAGGGATCGATGAATCCCCGGCTGACGACCTCGGGCCCGGCGACGATCGAGCCGGTCCTCTGATCGAGAGTGATGGCGACGATCAGCACGCCATCGTGCGACAGATGTTGTCGATCTCGCAAGACGACCTCGCTGGTACCGCCGACGTTCACCCCGTCGACCAGGACCGATCCGATGGGGTGATGATCGACCTTGCGCACGCCCTCGTCGTCGAACTGAATCACGTCGCCAATCTCGGCGAGCATCACGTTCTCAGGTGGAATGCCGACCTCGGTGGCCAGGCGACGATACAGCACCAGGTGTCGGTACTCGCCGTGAACTGGCATGCAGTAGCGTGGTCGAATCAGGTTCAGCATCAGCTTGAGCTCTTCGCGGCTGGCGTGGCCGGAGACGTGCACGTCGGCGAGCGGCTCGTAGATGACGTCAGCACCCAGGCGCATGAGGTTGTCGATCGTTCGAGCAACCGTCTCTTCATTGCCCGGGATCGGCGTGGCCGACAGGATCACGGTATCACCAGGCATGACACGGATCTGCCGATGATCGCCCGAGGCGATACGCGAGAGCACTGACGACGGTTCACCTTGGCTTCCGGTGGTAATCAGCATGACCTCGTCGAGCGGGAAGCGCCGTACGTCATCCAGCCGGTAAACAGTATCCTCGGGAAACTGCAGAAAGTTAAGCTCGCTGGCGATGGCGCAGTTGCTCTCCATACTGCGGCCCACCAGAGCGACCTTTCGGCCGTGGCGCCGTGCCACGTCGAGCGCCTGCTGCACCCGGATGATATTCGAGGCGAACGTCGTGATGATCACGCGTCCGGGCAGGTCACGAATGATGTCGTCGAACGTGCGCGAGATAGTTCGTTCTGACGGCGTGTAACCGGCCTTCTCCACCCGGGTACAATCCGAGAGGAGCGCGAGCACGCCGCGATTGCCGATAGCGGCGAGCGTGGCGTAGTCCGGGGGAGGGCCCAGAACGGGTGTCTGATCGAACTTGAAATCCCCAGTAAAGACGATCGTACCGGCTGGCGTGTGGATCGCGAAGCCGACCGAGTCGGGGATACTGTGGGTCACGCGAAACGGCTGAATGCTGAACGGCCCGAGCTCAAAAATCTGATTGGGCGTCATCAGGTCGATGCGCCGCTTTCCGTGGAGCTTGTGCTCCTTGAGCTTGACCGTGACTAAACCGCGGGTGAGGCTGGTTGCGTAGACGGGCACGTCGATCGAGGCGAGGATGTAGGGCAGGGCGCCGATGTGATCTTCGTGGCCGTGGGTGAGGATAATACCACGGAGATGGTGCTGTACCTCTTGCAGGAACGAGATGTCAGGGATGACGAGATCGATTCCTAGCATCTCTTCCTCGGGGAACTTCAGCCCGGCGTCCACGAGGAGCAGATCGTCTCCATACTCGACGAGCGTCGCGTTCTTGCCGATCTCGCCAACGCCACCCAGCGGAATAACGCGCAGGGGTTGGGACGACAAAGTGGTCTAATACCTCCAGATATGGCGAATGGACTAAAATAGCTGAAGCTGGGTCGCCTTCTCGGCCGGTGGCTCCTCCGGTGGTGCGTCCTCCAGCGACGCGATCAGCTCGGGGAGCTTTTTGAAATCCTCTTCGATCGTTCGCCGCAATGCCGGCTGATGCAGAGCCGCGGCCGGGTGGTAGAGCGGGAAGTAGATCACGCCGTTCTGACGCCGGGCGCGCCCGTGAATCCGGCTGATCGTCTCGCCGGGAAAGAACTTCGCCATGGAATAACGGCCGAGGGTCACGATGACCTTCGGCTGAATCGCCTGGATCTGCCGCTGCAGAAAGTGAGCGCACGCAGCGATCTCGTCGGGTTGGGGATCCCGGTTATTCGGAGGGCGGCACTTTACGACATTGGCGATGAAGACGTTCTCGCGCTTCAGCCCGATCGACGCCAGAAGCTCGTCAAGAAACTGCCCCGCGGGCCCAACGAATGGCTTTCCTTGCTGATCTTCGTGGTAGCCCGGAGCCTCGCCGATGAACATGATCGTCGCGTGCGGGTCGCCAGTCCCCGGAACGGTCTTGTGGCGGGTTCGTGATAGGGGGCAGGCCGTGCACACTGCGACCTCACGGGCGATCTGTTCCAGCTGTTCCACGTCGGTCACCCCGGTGATCTCACGCCATCACACTCAGACAAGAGGTCTTCGATCCGGCTCGAGAGAGCGCGAGAGCGGGGGACTGCGCGCTACCTCCACGACCGGTAGACCACGTCCAACCCCTGTGGGTCAACCGTGGAGTGCTTTCCACGTCTTGGATTGTACCGCACCGCGCCGACAGAGTCTAGTTAGAGAACGGGGCACACTTCTTGCGTCGCACGGGGGCGCGGCTCTCTCGACGTGCCTCTCGAGACGTGTGACGGGGACGTTGGTCCTTGCATCAACCAGCCGTGGCACCCGGGATGAGGCGCGGGAAACCCAAGACGGTTCCCCTGGCAGGATGGTCGCATGCGGCCCCTCATCCGCGTTTTCTGTATGCTCAGTCTTGCCACTACCGTCGCGCTGGTGCCGGTCGGGACGGCCTGGGCTAGCCCGCCTGCCGACTCCTTCGCCGATAATGCTCTGGTCGATTATCCGACCGAGATGCCGCCGATTCGGGTCTCGGTCGTGCGCGATGGCCTGGACTCGCACGGGCACTGGATGCAGACCGTCCGCTTGACGGTCGAGTCCGGGGGAACACTGGCCGATGCCTCCCTGGTTGTGTTCGGTGATATTACCCACGTCGATACGCTCTTTCAGGCCGCGCACCGCGCCAATCCGTTTCTTTCCAGCCCGGCGATGATCCCCGTCGGTCAGCAGATTGATCTTCAGATCGATCCCGCCACGACGTTTGTGCTGGAGGCAGTTCTCCACGGCACGAACACGCTCGTTCAGCGGTTTACGAATGGCGCGGTGAACACCGTCTATCTGCAGCCCACTGGCAGCGTTACCCGGCTGCTGACGTTTCCCGAGGGAAAGCCGACCGACTTCTTCGCCTATCCTGGCTCCCCAGACGTGACGCGCGTCAGACCGGGGGGACGTATCGTCGATCTGCGGTTCGCGAAAGGCGAGTCCTTCGCTTCAGTGGTGCAGGAGACATACGGTATCACGACGTACGCTGCCGCAGTCGACCTGACCCATCAGACTGGCTGGGATCCTATCCACTGGCCACCACCGACGGGCGAGGTGAAACGGGTGATTACTCAGCCGTCGGGAGTGTACCAGACCCAGCCTGCCGAGGTCGCGTTGATTCCGAACCCCAATCCGGTTGGGCGGGAGCGGCAGGAGGCGATGCACCAGCAGCGACGCAAGGCGGGCATCTACGCGGTTCGTCAGGAGAGCTTTGGAACGATCTATCACGTCGCGGTGACCGATCCCACCATCACCGCGAGCCAGCTTTCCTACCTGATCTACGGATCGACCGCGCATCAACTTGACATCGCGCGCGCGGCAGGCTACCAGATCCCGTCTACCGCCGCTGGTCAGCCGTCACAGTTCGACCCGCATCTGTTAGGTCGATCTTTCGATCTCGCCGTGAATTACCAGGACGAGAACTTCGTCGCCTGGCGCACGATCGATCCGCGAGGCGTGACACGGACCGGCCTGGTGGATGGGGCCGAGATCACAACCTATCCGTCCGCGTCGCACGGCCTTGTGCAGATGGTGACGTATCCCACGCGATACAAGCTCATCGTCTACCGGCCGTCGACGTTATCCCTCACCCTGGCGTGGGGGCTTGCCCTCTTCCACGTTGCCAGTAATCTGGATCTCTCCAGCGACGTGGCCAATGCGCTCGCCCGTCAGTACGCCGCGGAGGTGATCTGGCAGTGGTCGCCCGGTATGCCGCGATCCCCCGCAGACATCCCGGACTCGCTCGAGCTCATCGACGCTCCGGGTGGACCGGTCGTCAGGGTGCTGATTGGGCCGCCCGCTCCGCAAACAGTCGCCGAGGATCTCGCGGACAGGCTCGGGCTAAACAACCCCCTCGTCGCGGTTGGAGAGACGGTCGCGGTTGCCGCGCTGATCGTGCTGACGGTTGACCTCGGACGGCGTCACTCGCGGCGAGACCGCCGCGTGCGCTGGTAAGCGGGACAGGCTGACCCCGCGTCGGGGGTACAGGATCGGTGGGATCTGCTACGTCGGCCGCGTCAGAACCGAGCGCGACGCGTGGCTCTCTCCCGGCACGCGGGCGGAGCACAGCGGGAGCAGAACTCTAGGCTGCTCGATTGAGGGTGTCGGCAACCACCTCGGACGTGATCCAGATCACCGTTTCGACGCCGACTTCCGTCGCCAGGAAGGATAGGCTGGATGAGATCGCTCCGGGGGTCATTCCGCGGTGGTAGAGAAACAGGATGCGCGGAAGCACCTCGACGTATCGCTGAAACCCTTCGTAACGCCGTCGCACGCGCGGGTCTCCGAGGAGCGCGGGTAGCCGCTCGATTGCCTGCCGAAGCGCGGGATCCTCGGAATCGCCGGTCTCGCCCCGTAAGTATCGTTGAACTTCTTCGACGGTGTAGCGCCGACTGGGTGACAGGCCAAGGAGAAACCGTATCTGCCGTCCCCAGTGTGTAACACCTAGCATCAAAGCTCCGAAGCAGCGCAATCAGGTCAGGGGCGCTTGCATAGGCAGCGCCCGCTGGCAGAAGTGCACAATCTACACCAGGATCCATTCTAGAGGCGGGTCCCGGTCGTGGTCAATGGAATTTTCAAAACCCTAACGGAGGGCGCGGGGGCTTGCTATCCGACGTCACGACCTGAATCAGGGCCCGAATATATCCGAGGGCGAACGAATGCTGGCGCTCCCCGTCAGGATCCACGTCTGACTGAGGGACGTGATCCGGCAGGAACATCCCCTCGTAGCCGACCTCTCGGTACACCCGCATGGCCGCGTACATGTCGACGTCGCCATTATCCGGGTATACCTCTTCAAAGTTCAGATATCCGCCTTTGATGTTGCGAAAGTGGACCATGAAGATCTTTTTCTCGCGGCCGAAGTGGCGAATCGCGTCGAGCACCTCGGTGGCGGGGTTCCGGCACATCTCCGCCACGGTTCCCTGGCAGAAGTTGAGGCCATGGTACTTGCTCGGCGCAATCGACAGGAATTTCTTCAGACCATCGATGCTGCCCAGGACACAGTGGACTCCACGCAGGCCAGTGTCGTGCGGAACGGGCGGGTCGTGCGGGTGGCACGCGAGTTTCACTCCGCATTCCTCGGCGACCGGCACGACCCGTTCAAGGAAGTAGGTGATGACCTCCCACATCTTCTCGGCGGGCATGGGGCCGGCCTCGGTCAGCGAATGATCGGTCCACTTGGCGATATCGAAGTGGCTATAGAGGGCACCACCCCGTCCCACGGTCCGACCAGTGCGCGGGACGCCCAGCAGGTTGAGGTTATACTTGAGGCACGGAACGCCGGCTTCGCCGGCCGCGCGGATGTTCTGCTTAATCACCTCGATCTCGGCGTCACGACTGGGCAAGCCACGCATGATCCCGGGGAAGCGATGGTGGGTCATGTAGGTTGACTGCAGGTCCAGCGTCAGCACGTCCATCGTCATCCCAAATCCCGCCAGACGCTTCTGCAGCGCCTTGATCGCGGCAACGTTCCAGGTACCGTCCTCGTTTTCGATGCCTGTTCCCCTGGTTGTATTGACCGCCAGGTGCTCGACGCCAAGCTGTGCTGCCCAGGTCAGCTTCCGGTCAGAGAGGTCGTTGAGCTGCTCGCCAATATACATACGGTCGTTCCTCCGAAGACTGCCGCCAACCGCAGGGCGCGGCGCGACAGCCGTATCGCGTGGATGATGGCATAGGCAGCATACCACGCGAGTCAACGGCGGTTCCCTTGACGCGACGGTAGCCACTTGATAGCATCCGGCCTGGTCGGAAGGCACGTATCTGAGGAGCGAGATATGGCAGGAAGGATCGGGCTGGCCCTGCTCTCCGCGCGCGTCGCGCTTGCCCTTGCGCTCATCGCGTCCGGTATCTCGGGGCTAGCACCCCGCTCGGTCCAGGCGTCAAGCCTGCGTGTTGCCAGCGGGGGCGCGGCCACGCGTGCCCCGGCGGCGGACGTCTGCTCCCAGAGCCTACCCGCGCAGTCATCTGCCGTGCTCTCGAGTCTGCTCAAGAACAGCCTTCCGCTCATCTCGGTCATCGCGCCCGAGGCTTCGTCTGTCTCTCGGCTCCCCGTGCCGATTCCCACGTCGAGCGTGGCGCCAGTCCAGACGTCGCCCGAGATCGGCGCGAGCCTTGCCGCGATGCGCGCGCTACCCAGGATCGACGTTCGATGGGAGGCGGTGTTTCTCGCCCCGATGGGCTCGGGATGGCTGACGATCACTCCTCCGGATGCCATTGAGGGCGAGGGAACCATGGTGTCGACGTCGTGGAACTTCCAGACGAGCGGCAGCCAGATTGCGGTGACGGTGAACGATCGGCAGATTGGCCAGCTTCCATCCCAGGGGCTCGCGGCATCGCTCCGCGACGTTCTGCTCGATCTTCCCTGCTACGCCCCGAACGCGTCGGTGCAGCGGGAGGGTCAGACGGAACGCATTCAGGGCCGACTGACCGCCGGAAGCGGCTCCGAAGTCATGCGTCAGTTGATCGGCCTCGCTATTCCCGGTAACCCGATCGGAGAGATGACGCTCGCGGTCGACTCGAGCACAAAGGTCTGGCAGTCCTTGGATCTCCGTCTCACCTGGGCCGTGGTCGACGTTGACGTGATGGGACGGCGGATCACCTGGGGGCCGAGCGGGCGTATGGTCCTCACGTTCGGCGACCAGCAGAGACTGGCGGCAGCCCGCCCATCGGTTTTGAGTCAGCTTGGTCCGAGTACCGCCCAGCTTGTCTTTGCGCGCCTCGAGACCTTGTCACCGCTCCAGCCGTATGCTCGCTGGATGGATGCGCTGCTCCGGTTCCTCGACGTACGTCAGATACGCACGATGATCGACGAAGATCCGTGGCGACGCGCGACCTTGGTTGATGCCTGGCAGCGACACGGTCGGGAATCAGACGCGTATCAGACCGCACTCCGTGAGTATCAGACGTGGCAGGAGCAGATTCCACTGGTTGGCCCGATTCTCCAGTATGTTTTCCACCAGGGGGCAGGATCGTGACGGTCAGCTACCCGGGGGAGCGAAGTCACAGATGCCATCGGACCGGCGCGTGCCGCTCGTCCGAGGCAAAAGGGGGAGCAATGGACGCCGTCGTCGTGGGTTCGCCGGATGGATGAGGATGCTTGATGATTCGACCGGGCCGCCCGTTTGTCGTGACGCTTCTCGGGTTGCTACCGATGGTCCTGGCCCTGTGGTATGTCCTACGAATTGCTGATGCACTCCTCCTGCTGGTTGGCGAGCTAGCGTTCATGGGCCCGGCGGGCCTACCCACGGTCGTGCGGCTGAATGGTCTTCTCCTGGCGGCTGCGGCCTTTGGGGGGATGATCTGGTGCTTTCTGACCGGCAGTGGTCTGCTCGCCGGGTCGGGTTGGGCTCGGATCTCGGCGATCCTTCTGGCACTCTTTGCGCTTCCGATGGGTTATCCGACCGACCTGCTCGTCGCGGCAGCTGCTGTCCTGGTTCTCTTTGTCCCATCGGATGTGCGCGCTTTCTTTGGCTCGTAGCGGTGGAGGACGGGCATGCCCAAGTATCCAGCGTCGATTGTCGAGGCCTTCCTGACGAACTGCCATCGCGATCCGAACAAGTGCTGCATCCTGTTCGAGGGAGAAGCCCTGTCTTACGAGCATCTGCGCGTGGAGGCGGCGCGCTGGTGCGCGGGATTTCGCTCGTGGGGACTGCAGCGGGGTGACCGGGTCGCGCTTTTCCTCGAGAATAGTCCGTCCTTTCTCGCGGCGTACCTGGGCATCTACCTCTCCGGGGGTATCGTCGTCCTGGTCAATACGCAGTATCGGCAGGTTGAGCTGCGGCACATTCTCAACGACGCGAGCGTGCGCATCTGCGTGACGGATCCGGCGCGCAGGATCGAGCTCGATCGCGTCCTCGGCGAACTCCTGGCGCTAGAGGCTGTCGTGGTCGTCGGGGGAGGATCGGCGGGAGATGCGAGTAACACGCGGGCGCGCTCGATCACTGAGCTGGACGATCAGTCGTTCCTGGCTCAAGGCGTCGATTCATCGGTCGATCTGCCGCGGTCCGATGCGGTGGCGCTGATCGGTTACACCTCGGGCACGACCGGTCGGGCCAAGGGCGCCATGCTCACCCACGGTAACCTCGCGGCGAACAGCGCTGCCGTGATCGAGGCCTGGCACTGGACGTCCGAGGACGTGCTGCTGCTGACGCTGCCATTGTTCCACGCGCACGGTCTGGGCGTTGGCATGCACGGTACCTTCCTGGCCGGAAGTACGGTACACCTCCGGCGTCGCTTCGACGCGGCCGACGTGTATGAAGCGCTCTGTCGCGGTGAGGTGTCGATGTTCTTCGGTGTGCCGACGATGTACACGCGCTTGCTCACCGAGGCGCGAAGACGGATTGATGAAGGTGGCCCGCGGCCGAAGCCGATTCGGCTCTACGTATCGGGCTCCGCCCCGCTCAGCCCGCGAACGTTCGCCGAGTTCGAGGATGTGTTCGGACAGCGCATTCTCGAGCGCTACGGCATGACCGAGACGATGATGAATCTGACGAACCCCTACGACGGGGAGCGTCGGCCGGGTACCGTTGGCATGCCGTTTCCAGGCCAGGAAGCTCGGATCGTAGACGTTCAGACGCGCGAGCCGATTCTCGACGAGCGGCCGGGCGAAATCCAGGTCCGCGGTCCGCACGTCTTCAAAGGATACTGGCAGCAGCCGGATGCAACGGCGGCCGCGTTCGACGCCGATGGCTGGTTCAACACGGGCGACCTCGGCTGGCGAAGCTCCGATGGCTACTTCACGATTTCCGGGCGGGCGCGCGAGCTCATCATCAGCGGTGGCTACAACGTGTATCCGCGCGAGGTCGAAGAGGTTCTGCTGACGCACCCGGGGGTCGCCGAGGCGGCGGTCCTCGGGCTGCCGCATCCTGACCTTGGCGAGCAGGTGGTTGCCGTCGTCGTGCGCCGCTCGGACGCTGACGGACCGACCGCGGATGACCTGGTCGCCTTCTGCCGCGATCAGCTGGCCAGCTTCAAGAAGCCACGCCAGATCTTTTTCGTCGACGCGCTACCGCGCAATGCGCTCGGAAAGATTCAGAAGCATATCTTGAAGGAGCAGCTGGAGCGGACCACTCCTGGAGGCGACGATGGCATCCGCGAGGCTCGGGTCAGCTGACGGCGCGCCGCTCTCTAGTGATGCTCCCGACGCGGTAGCCGAGGCCCGTGCGAGCGGCAAGCACGTGCTGCATCAGTAGAGCGGCATTGACCTCGCTTCGCCTCGCTCCCTGATTCTTCACGACCATCCGCCAAAGAATGTTCGCGGGCCGCCAGATGGCTCGGCTCCTGTCTCGGCCGCTGACCTGGCCCGGAACGGATCTTGCAGGGCACTGGTCCTTTGTGCCGAGGTCCAAAGATGGCGGTATTGTGGTCGATCTTGCGATTCCTGTTCCTGGGCGCGATCAATCACCAGATCACCCTGATCGTCGTAGAGTCACTGCTGTTTCGAGGAGTCCGGGAACGCGTCGCGGCCCGTTCTCGCTGGCTGGGCGAGCTCGTCAGCTGCCACGTGTGCTTCGGGATGTGGGTCGCGTTTCTCCTCGCGTTTATCTTCCGCCCGCGCTTCGTCGTCGCGTCACCGCTGGAGACGGCATCGCCCGCGTTCAACCGCTGGTATCGGGCGGTTGCAACGTTCGCGGGCGATAGCTTCGTCATTGCCGTGGGCGGTCGCATCTACAATGAGCTTCTCGGGCTCCTGCGCCGTGAGGTGGCGGTGACGGAAGAGGAGCGCGAGCTGCTGGAAGAAGAGGTCGAGCAGCTGGAACGAATGGGACGAGATGGATAGCAGCACCGCCGATCCGCTACTCTACCGTGACTGACTTCGCCAGGTTTCGTGGCTGATCTACGTCGCATCCCCGGCGATCGGCGACGTGGTAAGCCAGGAGCTGGAGAGGAAGGGCGGTGAGGAGCGGCGTGAGGTGCTCGTTGGTGGCAGGGACGTGCAGAAGGTGATCGCACGTCTGAGCAAGCATCTCGTCGCCATCGTTCCCGACGCCGATGAGGACGCCGCCCCGTGCCTTGACCTGGGCGATGTTGTTCAGCGTCTTTTCGTAGACGTGGTCACGCACGGCAATCGCGACGACCGGCATCTCTTCGTCGATGAGGGCGATCGGCCCGTGCTTCATTTCGCCGGCTGGATAGCCCTCGGCGTGGATGTAGCTGATCTCCTTGAGTTTTAGTGCCCCTTCGAGCGCGATCGGGTAATTGATCCCGCGACCCAGGAAGAGGAAGTTCCGGCACTTGGCATAGCGATTCGCAAGATCGTCGTAGCCTTGATCGCGGTTGAGGACGTCGCCCATTCGGTGCGGAAGCTCGAGCAGATGCTGGATTGCCTGGTCAAGTGCATCGTTCGAAAGTGCCGCGCGTGCCTGCGCCATTTTCAGTGCCAGTAGATAAAGCGCGGTGAGCTGCGACGTGAATGCCTTGGTCGAGGCCACACCGATTTCGGGTCCGGCGTGCGTATAGATGACGCCATCCGCGGAGCGTGCAGCCTGGCTGCCAATCGCGTTGACGACTCCCAGGACCCGCGCTCCTCGCCTCCGTGCTTCGGCCATCGACACGAGCACGTCAACCGTCTCACCCGATTGGGTGACCGCCACGAAGAGTGTCTCGCGATCGGCAATGGGATTTCGATAGCGGAATTCGTCGGCGTAGTCCACCTCGACGGGCACGCGGGCGAGATCTTCGAGCATGAACTTCGCAATGAGGCCGGCGTGCCAGGCCGTGCCGCAGCCAACGATGAGCACGCGGCGGAAGCTGCGCCACTCGGCGTCGGTCCAGGGAACGTTTTCGAAATGAATCGAGGCAGGACCCTGGCGAACGCGCCCCCGGATAGTATCCGAAACGGCGCGCGGTTGTTCGTAGATCTCCTTGAGCATGAAATGCTTGTAGCCATTCTTGGCCGCGGCGACCGGATCCCAGCTCACGACCGTCGTCGGCTTGTCGACCGGCGTGCCATCGAGGCGCACGCAATAGAAGCCGTCACGCGTGACGACGGCGACCTCTTGATCGTCGAGGAAGGCCATCGTGCGCGTGTGGTCGAGGATCGCCGGGAGGTCCGACGCCACGAACATCTCCCCCTCGCCCACGCCGATCGTCACCCCCCCTGCGTTGCCCAGCCGTGCCGCGACCAGCTTGTCGGGCTCTCGAAGGCTCATCAGGACCACGGCGTGGTTTCCGCGCAGTTCGCGCAGTGCCAGGCGCACAGCTGCCTCGAGGCTCGCGCCCTCGGCGCCGTATGCCTCGACCAGATGGACGATGACCTCTGTATCGGTCTCGGAACGGAAGACGTGGCCTTGATCGCGCAGCCGCTGGCGTAGCTCCACGTGGTTCTCGACGATGCCGTTGTGGATGACCACGATCTCGCCCCGACAATCCAGGTGCGGATGGGCATTCACCTCGGACGGCTTGCCGTGAGTGGCCCAGCGGGTGTGGCCAATACCGATGGTCCCACGAGGCGGCTCTTGCTCCAGGAACCGCTCGAGCTCGGCCAGCTTGCCGACGCTACGTCGGACCTCCACACGGCCGTCGCCCAGCAGCGCCAGACCGGCCGAGTCGTAGCCACGGTACTCGAGGCGTCTCAACCCCTCGAAGACGATGCGCGTCGCATCGCGCTGGCCGACGTACCCTACGATTCCACACATCGCCGTGTCCATCCTCGAAGTCAGCTTGGCCAGGTGTCCGACGAATGATCCGCCTCGAGGCGGTCATCCACCTCGATCCGCGCTGGGAGAAGGAGATCAGGGGGAACCTCCCCGCGCGAGTGATCTCATCGACGACGGGCCTCGAGAAAGCAATCGCGCAAGTTTCGGGCCGCTATCCCGTCGGCGTCGCGGAGTCGGACGTCGGAGCGTCCAGATCGGGGACGGACGGATTGGGCTCGTAGGTAGGAAGCAGCGCCGCGATGCGGGCCATCAGGTCGGCGGTGAGCTCCGGAAGCTGCTCACGACGCCCGCGCGGAGGATGGTATGGCTGCCCGACACGGATGCTGATAACGCCGCGACGAAGGATACCGGGCCAGCTCAGGGCTTCGCTGACGCCGTGAATGCCCACCGGCACGATCGGGGCACCGGATCGCTGAGCAAGGATGATCGCCCCGGGCTGGCCAGGAAGCAGGCGGCCGTCACGGCTCCGATGCCCTTCGGGAAAGATGCCGAGAACCTTACCCTCCTCCAAAATCTTCAGGGCACGGCGATAAGCAACCAGATCGACCTCGCCACGGCGCACTGGGAACGCTTCGAACCACCGCGAGAGAAGCCCAAGAAACGAGTGATCCCAGGCTTCCTGCTTGGTCATGTAGTAGATCTTTCGTGGCAGGACGGCGGCGAGGAGCGGAGGATCGGCCATATTGCGATGATTGGGCGCCACGATCGCGGGACCGGTCCGCGGAAGATTCTCAACTCCGCGCACGTCCACATGGCTCACCAGACGTGCAACGACGCCGGTACTGAATGCTGCGAAGTCGTAAAACGTGATCACGGATCCTTCCGGGCGATCAGATCCAAGATGAACGCGACCTCTTCGTCGACACTCATCGTTGATGTATCTAGAATAACCGCATCGGGCGCCGGCTTCAATGGGGCGACTGATCGAGATTGGTCGATGCGATCCCGTTCGGCCATCTCCGCCGCGACCGCGTTCGGGTCCGGCTCGATCCCAATGGCCTTGAGCTGGGCGATCCGGCGGGCAACGCGCACGGGTAGCGGCGCGTTCAGGTACAGCTTTAGCTCGGCGTGCGGGGCGACGACGGTTCCGATGTCGCGTCCCGCGATGACGACGTGGCCACGGCGGACGACGCGACGCTGCAGCGGGAGCATCTCTGCCCGCACTTCAGGGTGTGCCGCGACGATTGACACGGTGTTAGAGACCGATGGCAAGGTGAGCTCGTGGGTGATGTCCTGCCCGTCGACCAAGACGCGATAGCCTCGCTCTCCGGGCTCGGTCGCGCGCTCGATCTCGATCGACGCCTGGCGTGCCAGCATGGCGAGCGCCTGGCCGTCGTGCGGGTCGATACCGCGATTCAGGGCCAGCCAGGTCAACGCTCGATAGAACGCGCCGGTGTCGAGATAGAGGTAGCCGAGGATCTCCGCAATTCGCTGCCCAACAACCGTCTTGCCAGATCCGGCAGGGCCATCAATCGCAATCACCGATGGGCGCACGATTCCTCCGCTCCTGAGCTATCGTATCAGCGCTGCGTCGATTGTAGACGTCCGGGTCAAGCGCGTCAGGGTGGACCCGCGACAGCCGGATCGCCTCGTCAGGTCGTCTCTCACTCCAATCTGCCGCCTACTCACGCAGCCCGACACTCTTCAGCAGTGCCTGTATCTCGGTTGGACGTAGCTCGCGCCATTCGCCCGGCTTGAGATGTCCGAGAGTCAGCGGTCCCATGCGTACTCGCACGAGTCGGTCCACCGTCAAGCCCACGGCCTGGCACATCAGTCGAATCTGGCGTTTTCGACCTTCATGGATCACGACGCGCAGCGCGCCGTGCGGCCCGCGACCTACCTCGGCTGGTCCAGTCCGCCAGCCGTCGATCTCGACGCCGTGCCGAAGCTGATCCAGCTGAATCTCGCTCGGCTGTGGATGAACCCAGACCAGGTACTCGCGTGGAACCTCGTGCTTTGGATGGAGCAAACGGTAGGCTAGCTCGCCGTTATTGGTCAGCAGGATGAGCCCTTCGCTCAGTAAGTCCAGCCGGCCGACAGGATAGACGCGTTCCGAGGTCTTCACGAGATCGACGACGGTTGGTCTGCCCCGCTCATCCCGTGCGGTGCTCAGAACGCCCGGGGGCTTGTTCAGCAGGATGTAGGTGTCACGGCGCTTGCGGGTGATGGGCACACCGTCGACGGCGATGCGGTCTGCCGGTCCAACACGTGTTCCGAGCTCGGTCACCAGCTTCCCATTGACGGTGACGCGGCCGGCCACGATCAGCTCTTCGGCACGGCGGCGCGAAGCGACGCCAGCCGCCGCGAGTATCTTCTGAAGACGCTCGCCTTCGACGGCCACGGTCCGCTACCGAATGTGCAGGGGGAGCCTGGCGATTGGCTCACCAGCGGCGTAGAAGGTAGCGGCGCCGTCGTTCTGATCCGGAAGGTCGGGGTTTTCGGTAACCCGCAGCGGTGCATCCGGAGTGAGATCGAGCGTTGACGACAGCGTCTCGGCCTTCCAATCTGGCAGATAAACCGTCATCGGGATAGCAACCTCCAGCCGACCTACACCTGAGCTGCCCGGATGCTCGTAGATCGGGCTGTCAGGCAGGGCGAGATCGACCCAGCGATCACGTGTCAGGAAGTAATCAAGCAGTACGCTGACGTCAGGAACGTAATCTGGTGTGTGCATGACGGTGATGTAGAGAATGTGGTCACCTTGCTGGTCGGCAACGGTAATCGCGTGCAGGGCGAGGTCAGTCGTGCCGGTCTTGACGCCGATGATCCCCGGGCGGCGACCCAGGAAGTAGTTGGTGTTGGTGAGGTCGTAGGTCCAGCGGCCACGGATGACCACGTGCCGTGTCGACACGATCTGGCGAAAGAGAGGATACTGCATGGCTGCTCGGGCGATCACGATCATGTCGTACGGGCTGGAGAGATGGTTGGTCGCGTCCAGACCGTGAGGATTGACGAAATGGGTATCCGTGAGCCCGAGCCGCTGAGCCTCCTGATTCATCAGCGCGACAAAGCCCGCGTCGCTGCCCCCAACCGCGCGGGCGATCACGAGCGCGGCATCGTCGCCGGAGGGGACCAGGAGACCGAACAGGAGATCGCGCAGGGAGAGACGCTCCTGGGGATGGAGCCCCATGACCGAGTCTCCGACCATCTGCGCCGCGTTGACGTTGCTGGTTACCACGCGACTCAGGTCGTTCTCACGCTCCAGCGTGACCAGCGCCGTCATCATCTTCGTCATACTCGCCGGGGGAAGCGCGGTGTGAGGGTTCTTTCCCCAGATGAGCTGCCCCGTATCGCCGTCGACGACGGCGGCGGCAGACGCTTGGATCGACGGCGGAGACGGAGCGCTGGCCTTCGCGAGAGTGTCCGCGTACGCGGCGGACGGCGTCCGATCGGAGCCGACCAGGGCAGGCGGCCCGAATCCGACGAGACAGAGTATGACGGCGAGGCCGCAGATTGATCCGATCGTTCGCTTGTACACCTCGATTTGACTCTATACCCGACGGCGGCGGATATTCAAGGGCAAGTCGCTCCCTTCACGACACCCCGTGCCACGGCGAAGCGCGGGAGGACGCTCTGCCCCCGACCCCGGCTCGCGTTGGTCACGTCGGACGACGGCGTTCCGGCGGTCGTGCTGTTTCAAGGAGGGCCGAGCGCCGTCGACACGTCCACGGCGTCGATCGATCGTGTACCGGCGCTTCTCGAGGAGCCCATCCCCTGCGGTTGACACGGTGAGAGCCGGCCAGTATGATCTTGCCGACGCTGGTGATGGCCGGTGAGGTATCAGGTGGATGAAGTTAATCATAGCGATCGTCCAGGACCAACACGACGCCGGTAAGGCCGTGGACGAGCTGGTGGCGAATGGATTCGGCGCAACCAGGATCAACACGGCCGGCGGTTTCCTGAAACGAGGTAACTCGACGATATTGATCGGCGTCGAGGATGCGCGGGCCAACGACGTTATTCAGATTCTCCGGGACGCCTGCCATCACGAGCTAAGTGATGCCTCGGCATCGTCTACCTCCGGCATCGTCTTCGTCATACCCGTTGGAGCCTCTTACAAAATGTAGGCGGGAAGCCATTGCGGTTCCCCCTGCGCGCTGGTATCCGGATCAAGGGCAGAAGCTAACCTCATTTCAGCGATAGTCGCGAGGTTGGGGAGAGGTACCCGTGAGCTCCGTCGCGCAAACGATCGCGCGTACTCTCGTCGAGGCCGGCGTTCGCTACGTGTTCGGGCATCCCGGAGGTGAGGTCGCGCACCTCATCGAGGCGTTGCGACGCGAGGGTATCTCCTTCGTCCTGACTCGTCACGAGGCGACCGCGGCGTTCCTCGCGGCGAGCTGGGGAGAGCTAAGCGGGCGGCCCGGCGTCTGTCTCTCGACACTCGGGCCGGGTGCAACCAATCTCCTCAGCGGGGTAGCGCACGCCTATCTCGATCGCTGCCCGATGATCGCGATGACCGCTCAGCTCGCAACGGATCGGCAGATTCGAGCCACCCACCAGCATCTGGATCTCACTCGGTTATACGCCCCGGTCACCAAAGCCTCGATCAAGGTGGCTGCAGATAACGCCGCGACCGCGCTCGAGCATGCGCTCTATCTGGCGACGACCGAACGACCGGGGCCAGTTCACCTCGAGATACCAAGCAACGTGGCGACTCAGACGCATACCGGCTCGTCGCGCGGAGTCCGATTTGGCAATCTCGGTGCGCCCAGTGCCCCATCGATCGAGGAGGCAGCGCGATTGCTCGCGACATCGCGCCGGCCCGCCATTCTCGCCGGCATTGGCGCCACCCGGTGCGGTGCAACGACGCCCCTGATCCGTCTTGCCGAGACGCTTCGTGCGCCGGTCGTGACGACGCCGAAGGCAAAGGGGGTGTTCCCGGAGGATCACGCGCTATCGGCCGGGGTCCTGGATATGACGGGCGATGCCATCGTCAATGGGCTGCTCCAGGAGGCAGATCTGCTTCTGACGGCCGGGTTCGACGTGGTCGAGCTGATCAAGCCCTGGGCATTCCAGGCGCCGGTGATCCACGTCGATACCGTCTCGAATACTGATCAGCTCTACGACGCGCAGGTGGAAGTCGTAGGGAACGTGGCCAGTGCCCTGGAGGCACTGGCGCTGGCTGCTCGATCAGCCGCGTGGCCCGAGGGCCGGATCGCCCAGCATCGGCAGCAGCTCCGAGCAGCACTCGTGCCGAGGTCTTCCGGACTCGCACCGCACACGGTGATGGAGATCGTCCGGGCAGCTCTCCCGCGCGAGGGAATTGTCGCGAGCGACGTCGGCGCACACAAGATTCTGCTGGGGCAGATCTGGACGGCCTACGCGCCGCGCACCTACCTGGTTTCCAACGGGCTATCGTCGATGGGCTCGGGAGTCCCGGCGGCACTTGCCGCCAAGCTACTCGCTCCCCATCGCCCTGCCGTCGCGATCGTCGGCGATGGCGGAATGGGTATGTATCTGGGAGAGCTGGAGACGGCGGTGCGTCTCGGCGTATCACTGCCCATCGTCGTACTCGTCGACGGAAGCCTGAGCCTGATCAAGCTGGGCCAGCTTCAGCGCGGCTACGAACCGTCGGGTGTGGACTTCCAGAATCCGCGATTCGCGGAGGTCGCCGCCTGCTTTGGAGCATCTGGCATTCACGTCGAGACCGAGCCGGAGATGCGCGAGGCGATCGGGCGCGCTCTGGACCAGCCAGGCGTTACGGTGATTGAAGCCATCGTCGATGCGAGCGCCTACACCGGTGGCGAGTAGCCCGCTGCCCCGGACGCGGCGACGTCAGCGCTCGAACTCGCGCCGTGAGCCACGGCGAAGGGTTGGACACGTCGGAATCGGTTTTCGAACCATCCCCGCGGCGCACTCCCTCGCGCACGATTACAGATCCTGACCCGCCGAGCGGGCTCTTCGACGCTCGGCGGTGGTCGTGTCGACGCGAACGTGTGCCGTCCCACCATGCATCCGATCACTTGTCTGCAAGATGACACGCTACCTGATGGCCTGGTGCGACCGGGCGTAGCATTGGAGCCTCGTCCTGGCATCGCTTGATCGCGAGTGGGCAGCGCGTTCGGAACGGGCAGCCTGAAGGTGGATCGACCGCGCTTGGGACTTCGCCCGTGAGCGGCTGAATGACCCACGGCTTCTGGCCGGGGCGGGGGATGCGCAGAACGCTTCCCATCAGCGCGCGGGTGTAGGGATGTGCTGGCTCCTTGAACAGATCGTCGGCTGCCGCAATTTCGACAACTGCTCCGAGGTACATCACCGCGATCGTGTCACTCAGGTACTCGACGACCGCCAGGTTGTGGGAAATGAACAGATAGGACAGACCGAGCCGCCCCTGAAGGTCACGGAGTAACCGGAGGATCTGAGCCTGGATCGAGACGTCGAAAGCGCTGACCGGTTCGTCGCAGATCAGGAGCTTGGGATTGAGAGCAAGCGCTCGTGCCGAGCGTTCGTGCCGCGTGGGTATACTCCTGATTCTTCAGCGCCAGCACCTGTCCTCGAACGAGCCGCGCGTACCCAGCCCAGCCGGTGATCCCGAGTGCGAAGACGATCAGTGCGACGCTCTGCCCCAGGGCTGTCGCGAGGATCACCGCGAGGAGAAAGGAAGGGAAAGCATAGGCCATGTCGACAATGCGCATCAGGATGCTGTCGACGAGTCCGCCGCGCATGCCGGAGATGGCGCCCACCACGGCACCGACGGCCAG
>CADDYW010000012.1 GCA_902810745.1 Chloroflexota bacterium
CAATTTTCCCAAATGCGTCCACCCATCAATTTCTGCTTGACACACCACTAGGGCGATCCGTGGGATGGTTCGGCCGGGCCGGGTAGACAGCGAAGGCTGCCCGGCCCGTCGGAGCGGTCCTTCGACCAGGGTTTCAATTCCTCGTGTGTTCGGAGCGGGACGACTGTCAAGCCGCTCCCGTGGTGCCGGGCGACGCGTGCAGGCGTGCGGCGGACTACTCATCGGTGTCGTGACGATCATTACCCCGGTTGCTTGAGGTACGGCGCGTAAAGCGCCTGGCGTGCAGCGTTCAGGGAGGTCCAGTCCGCCTCGAGGACGCCGCCCGTATCCGTTGAGGTCGGGTTCAGCGCCCAGGTGATGAATCCCAGGTGGTGCTCGTCGAGGTACGAAAGGAGGGTACGCTGCCAGACCCCTCCCGCGTCGTAGCCGGTCTCCGGTGCGCCCATTTCACCAATGACGACAGGGGCGATCCGCCGCTCGGCGATGAATGCCCAGTGCTGTTCCCAGATCGACGGGAGATTGCTCGGAAAGTCGGGAGCTGAGAACCAGGGCTGCGGATAGACCGAGGGCCCGTACTCGTGCGGACTGTAGACCAGCCGACCTGGCACCGAGAGCTGGAGGGGCGCCGTCGCGACATCCTGAAGCTCGCCACCGTACCAGTAGTAGACACCCTGGCGCTTTCCGATCCCCTCGACGAAGATCAACGTGTAAGGGTTGACCGCGAGGATCGCATTTCCCGCGCGCGCGGCCGCCCGTCGCCAGTCGGTTTTTGGATCGCCATTTCCCCAAGTTGCGCCGTAGGGCTCGTTCTGGAGATCGAAGCCGATGACCGTGTCGTTGCCAGCGTATCGGCGTGCCAGGCGCTGCCAGTCCGCGACCCACTGATCCTCGGAGTAGGATCCATCGAACCAGAGTGGCGGCGCCGACCACGGGGAGATGCGGTGATGATCGAGGATAACCTTGAGGCCGATCGCGTGGCATTCGGCAATAATTCGGTCAAGAATCTCCAGGGCGCTCAGCCCACGCAGCTCGGGATTCGCCTGGAAGCTGATGCCAGAAGGAACGTAGCCCGGCTGGATACTGACGCTGTCGAAGGGAATCCGAACGACGTTGTATCCGAGAGCCTTGACGTCCAGGAGAACGGCCGCGTAGTTGCGCCGATCGAGACCCTGTGGTGCTCCACCGGGCAGCTCCATCCCCGACCAGGCAACGCCTCTGATCAGAATCGGCTGACCGTTTCGGTCGACAATCTGCGAGCCGCAGGTGTGCCAATAATCGAGCGGGAGGGAACCCGAACCACGCGCTGGCGGGAGGTGCGCGGGATCAGCGGCACAGGGCGACGAGAGACGGCGCGTCGGTGTGGCCGGAGCGCGTGGTGAAGGATGCTGTGCCACTGGCGTCACGACGGGGAGGCGGTGCAGCGGGTGCGATGCGAGCACCGTAAGGACGAGGCCGAGGAGAACGATCAGGACGATGCTGATCGTCGGCAGCCAGCTTTCCCCTGGTTTCCACTGGAAGGGAGAGGTAAACCTCACCGCTGCGCCTCCGCTGTCGAAGAGGAGTGGAGCATTGAGGCACGGCACGTGCCATCCCGGCAGCCGACGTGGTCCCAGGACTCGTATCCCCCGTATGGTTGGCTTGAGACTTCGTCGAGCGTCCAGTAGAATGAATCGGCTTCGTATGCAGTTCGACCGATAGGAGTTCGGATGCTCAGGCGGTCCCGTTACCTGGGGTTCCTCATCACCGGCGCCTTCGTCGTTCTCCTCCTCTGGAAGACTGACGTTCACGAACTGACGACCGCCCTGGCGAGCGCGAATTACCTATGGGTGACCACAGTCGTCATCTGCACAGTCCTCAGCTACGTTCTGCGAACCCTGCGCTGGGGGAGAATCGTTCGACCTACGCGTTCGCTCCCTTTTCGAACGCTCCTTCCAGTGCTATTCATCGGCTTCATGGCCAACAATCTGCTCCCAGCCCGGATTGGCGAGCTGGTGCGAGCCTATGCGCTGGGACAGAAAACTGGCCTCAGTAAGAGCTTTGGATTGGCGACGATCCTGGTCGAGCGGCTCTGCGATGGTGTCACCCTGGTCATTGTTCTCGCAGCCGTCGCGCTTTTCGTGCCGCTTCCCCCTGTCGGGCGTGAGGCTGGCTACGTGGCCGGAGCCCTCTTCCTCGCCGCGCTGGTCGCATCATTCGCGGTTCTAGCACGCGAAGAACGGGCACTTCACCTGCTGTCTCGTTGTCTGCGCCCGCTGCCTTCTCGACTCGCGACGATGATTGGCGACAAGGCGGCTGCCTTTATCGTCGGCCTCCGGGCGCTGCACAGTGGATGGAATCTGCTCCTGATCGCGGCATGGTCGGCGATCATCTGGTCGGTCGAGACGACGTCGTATTTCATGGTGATGAAAAGCTTTCATCCGACGATTACCGGGGGCTCGACCGTCGCGGCCGCGTTACTGATGATGGTGATGGTGAACCTCGGTACATTGATCCCCTCTGCACCCGGCTACGTGGGAGTATTTCAATTCTTCGGGGTTATGGCTCTGGGCGTCTTCGGCGTGCCGGCGAGCGTTGCGCTGGCAATCTCGATCGTCTCGCACGCCGCGCAGTGGGTGACTGTGACCGGAATTGGACTCGCATTTGTCGCGCGTGAGAGCATGAGCCTGGGACGACTGACAATGGATCCGAGCGCGTCGAGTGTTCCGGTGGATGCGACGAGTGGACGCTCGACCGGCGTCTGATGTAAGGATGGATCGTGAGCCAGCGTTGGCGTTTGATCGCGGGCACCGTCATAAGTCTGTTCTTCCTGGCCTGGGCGGCACACCTCGTCGGCAGCCTTGGAGCGATGGTGCAGTCACTCGGCCAGGCGAATTACCTGTTTCTCCTGCCGGCCCTGGTGGCCTACTTTGTCGGGGTCTGGCTTCGGGCAATTCGATGGCATTTTCTCCTCGAGCCGGTCAAGACGATCTCGGTGCGGCGCCTGTTCCCGGTCGTCGTCATCGGATACATGGCGAATGATGTGCTGCCGGCGCGCCTCGGAGAGGTGGTTCGGGCATACGTGCTGGGGGAGCAGGAGACGATTCCCGCGACGACGACGATCGGGACGATCGTGGTGGAGAGGCTCTTCGACGGGCTGGCGATGCTGATCTTCGTCGGCGTCGTCGGGCTCGGTGTCCCGCTCAGCGCACAGATTGCCGAGATTTTCCGCGTCGCGGCGGTACTCTTCGTCGGCGTGCTGATCATTCTCTTCGTCGTCGGGTCATCACGGTCCCGCGCCGTCGCCGTGCTGCAGCGCCTCGATCACAGCCTGCCGGCATCGCTACAGGGACGAGTAATTCGCATCGCGGATCGTTTCCTGCACGGCCTCGGGTCTCTGCAGAGTGGTCGGCTGGCGATGCTGGTCCTGCTGCTGTCGCTGGGCGCCTGGCTCTGCGAGTCGACGATGTATTTCATCATTGCGCTCGGCTTTGGTCTGGGGCTTGGATTCCCCGCGTACGTGCTCACCGCCGCGGTCGCAAATCTTGGAGCGATGGTGCCGGCCGCGCCGGGGTACGTGGGAACATTCGACCTGCTTGCCGTCGCGAGCCTGCGCCTGTTTGCCGCGAACCCGGCCGAGGCCGGTGGCTACGTTCTGGTGTTGCACGCGGCGTTACTCATCCCAGTAACGCTGCTCGGGTTCTTCTATCTCTGGCGCGCGAACATCTCCTTGAGGACGTTGGGCCAGCGCGCTACAGTTGCATCTACCGAGGAAGTATCGTGACCGAAAAGTGGCCGATGGATCGTCCGCTGCACGTTGGAGTGATTGGAGGGGGAGCCCTCGGGCTGTCCGTGGCATACCGGCTTGCGCAGGCCGGCGCCGCCGTGACGATACTCGAGAAGGAAAGTATCATCGGCGGTCTGGCGGCTTCATTTCCGGTCGGCGGAGCCTATCTCGAAAAGTTCTATCACCATCTGTTCCGCTCCGACCGCGTCATCACGGAGCTCATCTATGAGCTCGGGCTCGGAGATAAACTCGTCTGGAAGAAGGCGACGACCGGCAACCTGATTGGCGGCAAGATCCGTCGGATGGACCCGATCCGCATCCTGACTTCGTCGGTTCTCCCCCTCTCCGATCGGCTGCGCTTCTTTTCCGCGATGGCCTACCTGAAGCTCATGTCCGATTACCGCCGATTCGAGGGCATCACGGCGGTGGAGTGGGTCGAGAAACACATGGGCCGCCAGACCTACGAGGTGATCTGGCGGCCGTTGTTCGAGTCGAAGTTTGGCGAGCACTACCGCTCGATCGCGATGCCGTGGTTCTGGTCGCGCGTGTACTGTCGCAGCTTGTCTCTTGGCTATCTGCGGGGCGGATTTCATCAGCTCTACGTAGCCCTCGAGCAGCGCGTACGGACACTTGGCGGTGAGATTCGGACCGGCCAGGCAGTCGAGCGCATCGAAGCCGCGCCAGGAGGTCGTGTGCGTGTCGTCGCCGAGGGCGTCGCGACCGAGTTCGATCGGGTCGTCTGCACGTTGCCAACTCGGCTATTTATGAAAGTGACGGCGGGCCTTCCTGAGGACTACCGCACCCGCTATGATTGGGGCGACTTCCACGGTGCACTCTGCGTTATCCTGTCGCTCGATCGCAAGTTTGACGACTTCTACTGGCTGAGCATCAACGATCCGGGATTCCCATTCCTGGTCGTCGTCGATCACAGCAACTTCATGCCGGTCGAGGACTACGGTGGTCAACGCCTGATGTACCTGGGTAATTATCTCCCGATGACGGATCGACGATTCACGATGAGCGACCAGGAACTCCTGGACTGGTACCTCCCGTACCTCGCGAAAATCAATCCCAGCTTCGATCGATCCTGGGTGAAGAATGCCTGGGTATTCAAGGCTCCATACGCTCAACCGATCGTCACCGTTGATTACTCTCAGCACATACCACCGCACGAAACGCCAATTCCCGGTCTATTTCTCGCAAATATGTTCCAGGTCTATCCCCAGGATCGCGGACAGAACTACAGCATCCAGATGGGCTACCGCGTGGCAGACCTGGCGCTCAGGGCCCGGATAACTTCAGAGGCAAAGGTGGGATAACGAGATGGCGAACATCTGCGTCATCGGCGGCGCCGGCTACGTCGGCTTGACGACCGGCGCGTGCTTTGCGGACCTCGGAAACTCGGTCGTGTGCCTGGACGTGAACCAGGAGAAGATTGCCAACCTGCGCCGGGGTGTCCTTCCAATCTACGAGCCCGGGCTCGAGGAGATGGTGGTGCGCAACCAGGACGCGGGACGGCTGCGCTTCACCGACGATTATGCTGATGCGCTGGCCGATGCCGAGTTCGCCTTTATCGCGGTCGACACTCCCTCGGACCTTGACGGCGGTGCAGATCTGCTTCACCTCCGAGAAGCCGCCGCAAGCATCGCGCGCGCGATGCGGCGGCCGTTGATCATCGTCAACAAGAGCACGGTTCCCGTGGGTGCGGGAGATCTGGTCGCCGGTATCGTGGCGCAGAACCGCACGGTGGACGTGCCGTTCAGCGTTGTCTCGAATCCCGAGTTCCTGAGGGAAGGAACCGCGATCCAGGACTGTCTGAATCCAGACCGGATCATCCTCGGTGCGTCGGATCGGTCCGCCGCCGAGCGAGTTGCCCAGCTTTACCAGTCGCTGAACGCGCCTATCCTGATTACCGATCTGCATACCGCCGAAATGATCAAGTACGCCTCGAACTCATTCCTGGCGACGAAGATTTCGTTCATCAACGAAATCGCGGCGATTTGCGAGAAGGTCGGAGCGAATGTGAAGGAAGTATCCCGTGGGATGGGGCTGGACCGGCGCATCGGCGAAGCCTACCTCGACGCGGGTCTCGGCTGGGGCGGATCGTGCTTTCCGAAGGATGTCCGGGCGCTCGAATATATGGCCGCCGCGAATGGGTGTCATCCGCAGCTGCTGCGCGCGGTTATGGACATCAACCGAGATCAGCGGCGTCGTCTGGTGCAGAGGATCCGCGAGGCACTCGGCGGCTCGCTCGATAACCGTCGCGTAGGCGTGCTGGGCCTGTCATTCAAGCCAAATACCGACGATATGCGCGACGCTCCATCGCTCACCGTTATTCGGCAGCTTCAGAACGAGGGAGCGATTGTCACGGCGTTCGATCCGGTCGCGATGCGCAATGCCGAGAAGCTACTCCCGAAGGTCAAGTTCGGGAAGACCCCGTATGATGTCGCTCACGATGCCGATGCGCTGACGATACTGACCGAGTGGAACGAGTTCAAGCAGCTCGACCTCGCGCGGGTCCGTGAGATCATGGCGCGGCCGATCATCGTCGACGGACGCAATGTCTATGATCCGGAGCGCATGCGCACACTGGGCTTCACCTACATCAGCATTGGACGCCTACCGGTAGGTGTCTCCAGCCTCGAGATGGCTACGACGCCGTGAGGCAGGCGGGGATCGGCGATGATACGAGTCGCATCGGCGGATGATACCAAAGTTATCTGCGAGCTAATCCGCGGGCTGGCGGAGTATGAGCGCCTGACACATGCCGTGGTTTTCGACGAGGACCAAATGCGCGCCTTTCTCTTCGGTCCACGACCCTACGCAGAGGTGCTGCTTGCCGAAGAGGATGGTCAGGTCGTCGGCTTCGCCCTGTTTTTTCACAATTTCTCGACGTTCCAGGGCCGGCCGGGTATCTACCTCGAGGATATCTTCGTTCGCCCGGAATACCGCGGCCGAGGCCACGGTAAAGCGCTACTCTCGACGATCGCGCGGCTCGCGGTCGAGCGAGGCTGTGGGCGCGTCGAGTGGTCCGTACTGAACTGGAACGAGCCATCGATCGCCTTCTACCGTTCGCTGGGGGCGGTCCCCCTGGACGAATGGACGACGTATCGGCTGAGCGGAGACAACCTGAGGGCGCTCGCTGCCACGAGTACGACTGCGCTTCAGACGTGAGCTGCCCGCCGGACACTCGTATCTCGTAGCGGCGTGGAGAGTTGGCCTCCCTGCTCGATAACGAAGCTTTCGACGTCCCGTCCGCCCCCGATGAACCCCGTTGCCTCAGCTCGCGGCCGGGAAAAATGGGAAGAGACGCCGTAGCTCCTCCTCGCTTGGCTGGGAGCCGTACTCGCAGATCTCGAACGCCTCGGCATAGCGAATCGTGTCAGCGCGCGTCGCGCCGTACCACCGCGCGAGGACGGCCCGATGCTGGTTGGCGACGCTCTCGAAGCGCGCGGTGTATCGCTCGGCCAGCCACTTTCGCCGCGCGGCCTCGTCCACGGGGATGCTGCCCTGGTACCCGGCGTTGTACGGCAGCCACTCGTAGACCTGCGACGTGTGGCAATGGAGGGCATCCAGCTTCTTCTCGATGACCGGTCCGACGTCGACGGCGACGTCCGGGCTAAATGGATAGGGATGCCGAAATCGATCGCTCACGTACGCGATCACCGGGTTTCGTGTCAGGTGATTGGTCAGCGACACGATATTCGGGACGGTGACCATGTAGGCTGCATCCTGGACCAGAATGCTGGTGTAGCGGTGATCCGGATGGTAGTCGTTCGGCCGCGGCCCCAGGATGAGATCCGGCTCGAACTCACGGATGATCCGAATGACCTTCCGACGGTTCTCCAGCGTTGGTTCGAGCTCGCCGTCGTGATTGTCGAGCACCTGGTACTCGGTTAGCCCGAGCACGCGCGCGACCGCCTGCGCCTCGGCATAACGGCGGCGGGCGAGCTCGACACCGCCAATTTCGTGATGGCCCGCGTCGCCATTGGTCAGCGACACAAACTTGACCCGGTGTCCTTGCTGGCTGTAGAGGGCGGCAACGCCCCCCGCCGAGAAGTCCGGGTCGTCCGGATGGGCGCCGAAGACGAGGATGTGAAGAGGGCGAGGAGTGCTCACACGACCTCCTTCCGTTGGAGTGTTCGCCGCGGATCGATCGGGCGGGGTGCTCGGGAAAGCTCTGGCAAGCTGCCCCGCCTTCGCCAGCGTTCCCCTTTCACCCTGGTTATCGTACCATACTCGATCCAGGCAGGCGGCCCTCTTCAACGAGCGTCGGCGACCCCGGCTTGAGCCCTCCCACGCGGACGGCCGGCGTGCCACAGTCTTCGGTTCGCCGTGGAGTGCACGGCACGGGAACGCGAGCGAGTGGTTCACTGCGAAGATGCCGTCAGGTCGAGGGCCGGCGCGCGTGAGCGTGGTGGAGATGCTCCAGATCCAGAATCACCTCTCCGTCGATGATCATGAACGGAACACGCCGCTGCGAGGCGTCCGGAAACTCCCGCCGTCGGTCGCGAAAGACGTCGTTTGAGACGATTGGCAGATGCTCGCGTTCCGCGAGGGCGAGCAAGAAGTAGTCGGCCTGCGTGCCAGCGGGCGCCTGGAGGATTTGGCCGGATTGCTCCAGCGCGTCGAGCTCTTCGGGATGATCGACCTCGTGCCTCAGCGAGGCATCCGCAATGAAGACCGGCTCGTAACCCAGGTTAACAAGGGCCCTGCGCATGCGAATGAGATTGTCGACGCTACCTCGATCGCCCGGTTGGTCGTGATTCGTAAAGGCAACGTTGGCCGCGTCGACGAGGATCTGCTTTGTCCGCCTCGCGGTCGCAGAGGGTTCCTTCCAGTGAGGGTGTCTATGACGATGGACACGCCGGGGGTGATCGGCGGAGCGATGATGGCTCATCGACTTCTCCTCATCGGGGCGACGCGCGCCACGCTTCCGAATGGCTCGGTGCACAGCGCACGCCAGCCGGGAGTTGTGATAGCATGGGCGCGAATCAAGATCGGAGCACACTCGTGAACATCTGTCTTGTGGGATACGGATCGATCGCGCGTGCCCACGTGCAGGCGCTGGCCGGGGAGCCCGTCACCTTCCACACCGTGATGGGGCGATTGGCCGAGCCGACGGCCGCGTTCGCGGAAGAGTTCGGCTTTCGGCGGCATACGACTGACCTCGACGAGGCACTCGCGGATCCTGCAATCGACGCGGTGCTGATCACGTCCCCTACGGATCTCCACGCGCAGCAGACCGAGAAGGCGCTACGGGCGGGAAAGCACGCGCTCGTCGAGATTCCGCTGGCCACATCGCTGACCGACGTGGATGCCCTGAGCGCGGTGGCTCGCGAAAACCGGCGGTGTCTGATGGTCTGCCACACGCAGCGGTACTACCCACCGCTGGTCGAGGCGCGTCGGTGGATAACGGAGGGCCGGCTGCACGTGTACCACCTCTGCGTGCGCTACGGCTTTCTTCGTCGCGAGAATGTGAACTGGATGGGCCGTCGGCGCAGCTGGACTGACAACCTCCTCTGGCACCACGGCTGCCACGCGGTCGACACGGCCCTCTGGCTTCTTGGAGCGACAGAGGTCAGCGTGGCCAGCCAGGTGGCGCGACCCTCACACCACCTCAACATTCCGATGGATCTGGACATTCTGATGCGTACGCCCGAAGACCAGCTCATCGCCGTCAGCTTATCGTACAACACCAAGATCTCTTACAACGAGTACCTCCTCATTGGCGAGGAGACGACGCTTCTGGCGACGAACAACCGCCTGACGTCGCCGGAGGGCGTCCTGGTCGATACGACGCAGGCCGAACCGGCTCCGAGCTCGATTCAGCTTCAGGACCGCGAATTCCTTGCTGCCGTGCGCGAAGGGCGCGAACCGGCGATCAGCGCGAGCGCAGTCCGACCCGCCATGCGCGTCCTTCAGCTGGTGCAGGATGCCGCGCGTACGTAACGTCCAGGGCGAACTCAGCGCAAAGAGGTCAGGCCTCTAGCGGGAGGTACCTGCTGCCCGCCAATCCCGTCATCGGGCAAAGAGCAAGAGGTGCGGGGGGTACGGGTGCGTCCGGCGGGACGCCGAGGCAGCTGACGTTTTGCGCATCAAGCGCCTTCACTCGGAGGTTGGGATGCAGATCCTCTGTGTTGACGTTGGCACCGGAACACAGGACATCTTGCTCTTCGACTCGGATCGCGAGATCGAGAACTGCGTACAGCTAATTCTCCCGTCCCCGACGCAGATCATCGCGGGTCGCATTCGCCGGGCGACCGCAGCGGGGTGCGCAGTACTTCTGACCGGCAAGATCATGGGGGGCGGACCATGCGCCTGGGCGGCCGAGGAGCACCTTAAGCGGGGCTATCGGGTCTTCGCCACCGCCGACGCCGCGCGTACCTTCGACGACGAGCTCGACAAGGTCGAGCGCATGGGCGTTCGCATCGTCTCCGAGGACGAAGCCCGTCGGCTGACCGACGTCGAGCGGATCGTCATGCGCGACTTCGATCTGTCGGCCATTGCCGGTGCCGTGGCGCCGTTTGGCGTGGATCTCGATCTCTCCGCGATTGCCGTGGCCGTCTTCGATCACGGCAATGCACCGCCCGGGGTAAGCGACCGGATCTTCCGTTTCGAATATATCGCCGAGACGGTGACCCGGAACGATCTCACCGCCTTTGCGTACCGACGAGAGGATATTCCAGAGCGCCTCACGCGTCTGCTTGCGGCCGCGAGCGATGCCCCGCCTGACGTGCCAACGCTAGTCATGGATACGGGGCCCGCCGCGGTTCTGGGCGCGCTCGAGGATGCTGCAGTCCGCGGGCACGGCTCCCTGCTCGTGGCGAATGTGGGGAACTTTCACACGCTGGCCTTTCACCTCGACGAGGGCCGCGTCCTCGGCCTCTTCGAGCACCACACGGGTGTGCTCTCCCGGGAGAAGCTCGAGCGCTATCTGCAGCAGCTCGCGAACGGCTCGATCTCGAATGCAGAGGTGTTCGCGGACATGGGGCACGGCGCGCTGGTGGTCGGCAAGGCGAAACGCCAGCCGGATTTCATCGCCGTGACCGGGCCGCGACGCGCGTTGCTCGATGGCTCGCCTCTCGGCCCGTACCTGGCGGTACCGCACGGCGACATGATGCTGGCGGGATGCTTCGGGCTGCTCCGCGCGGTCGCACGGAAAATGCCCGAGTTTGCCAGTGCAATCGAGTCGCGGCTGGGAACGACAGGCTGACCGATCCACACCGCGCACCACGCGCGCCGACATATCCAACCGGGCTTCAAGGCAGCCCACTGGCCCCGTGCAGGCCTCGCGTTACGGCGCAGCCATCAAAACAGGGATGATGCGATCGTTCGGTCGAGTGCCATTGCCAGGAACAGCAGCGCCAGGTAGATGTTCGAGTACATGAAGAGCTGGCGCGCCCGCGCTCGCGAGCCATCTCGCAGCAGCTTGGCGGCGTAGTAGATCAGCCCGCCGCCGAGACCCAGCGCCGCGACGAGGTACAGAAAGCCCATCGCTCGTCCACTGACGAGTAGCATGGTCACCGCCACGAGCAGCACCGAATAGAGGAAGATCTGGCGACGCGTCTCGTCTTCGCCCGCGACAAGAGGCAGCATCGGAACGTTCGCCCGAGCGTAATCCTGCGCTGTCAGCAGCGAGAGTGCCCAGAAGTGCGGCGGTGTCCAGAAGAAGATGACCGCGAACATGTACAGCGCAACAAGGTCGAGACGGCCAGTGACTGCGGCCCACCCGACCATCGGAGGCATCGCGCCGGCGGCACCGCCAATCACGATATTCTGCGGCGTGGTGCGTTTGAGAATGCGAGTGTAGATGAAGACGTAGAAGAGGAGTCCGGCGAGGGCCAGGATCGCGCTCAAGAGATTGGCCCAGAGGGTCAGAACGAGGAAGGACAGAGCTCCAAGGGCCAGACCGAAGAGCAGGGCTCCGCGTGGCGGGACGCGTCCCTGCGGTAGCGAGCGCTTCTGGGTGCGGTGCATGAGCTGATCGATGTCACGGTCGATGTAACAATTGATTGCATTCGCGCCTCCGGCCGCGCAGGCACCACCCAGCATCGTCGCCAGGATGAGCCCGAACGACGGCAAGCCACGCGCCGCGATGACCATTCCTCCGAATGTCGTAATGAGCAGCAGGACGACGATGCGCGGCTTTGTCAGGTTGAGGTAGGCGCGGATGAGGTCGCGCAGTTCCTTGGAGGGATCCGTCGCGAGGACACTGACGCGCGGGAAGCACGTGAGCATCGTCACCGCGATGAGATCAGCCCAGAACAGAGATGCAACCGTGAGGTGGAGCAAAGCCGTCGCGGGCGGAATCCGCCAGATGACGACGGCGGCGCCGATAACGATCTGGGCAGCAAGCAGCGCGACGCCAGCGTACAGCAAGCTTCCCAGAGCTTTCTCACCGGGGCGCGCGCGACGGACGCGCACCACCAGCGCCACGACCAGGGCGACAAGGACTGCCGACATCACCCGATGGAGAAGATTCAGGGCGGATGCCCCGTCGCTCGGGAGCTGGAGGCCAGTCCCGCAGAGCGGCCAGGCCGGACACGCGTAGGCCGCGTTGCTTTCGGAGATGAATGCGCCGACGACCTGGAGCACATAGGCGAGCAGGGTGGTCGCGATCGCAAGGGCGCCAAAACCGTCGAGACGAAATCCGCGATCAGACTCGGTGACCCAGTACGCGGCCGCGGCAGTGATCATCACGGTCGCGAAGAGGGCGAGGGCGGTGTCCAGGTGGGCGCTCACGAGACCGGGCGTTAGCTCGAGCCAGACGGTCAGGGCCCCGAGGGCAATCTGGAGGGCAAGCAGAAAGATGGCGAGGATTGTCGGGACGACGATCCAGCCGTACTGCCGAAAGCGAGACCAGGCGAGGCCGGCCGCCAGGACGACCAGGATACTCACCAGAACGGCGACGAATCGGTGCGCGTACTCGATGGCTGGCTGGAGGACCAGGGGAGGAATGATCTGCCCGTTACAGGTTGGCCAGTCAGGGCAACCGAGGCCGGAGCCCGACACGCGGACCGCTCCACCGACGACGATGAGGAGGAAGGTGGCCACGGCGGTGAGGGTCGAAAGGCGCCGGATTAATCCCATGTAATGATACTCACTCCAGGTGGATTCCGCGCCAGCTTGATTATGCCATTCCCTCTCTCGGAACGTCAACTGAGTCCTGAGTCTCTTCCGTGGTATCTTGTCTGGGCGGCCAACGAAGCAGTTCGCGATGCCCTTGACATGGCTCGCCAGGCGAGCGTAATATTTAACGCGGCCCGCCCAGGCGCGGAGGATGCGGGGACCACCGGGTGTTTCTGCCAAGCAGACGCCCGAGCTAAAATCCGTGGCGCACCGCACAACGCGCCGTTTGGGGAAGGAGCGAATGGATTTTCGGATCCGGCCTCGTGGTGGGGTCCCGCTCGCCAAGGTTCCTCTGCTTGCCGTCGCCACTGTGCTGATCGCCGGATGCACCCCGGGCCCTCAAGATGCCTTGGCCCCGGCTGGCCCAGTCGGCGTCATGGAAAGTAACCTCTATAATCTCATCTTCTGGATCGCCGTCGTTGTATTTGTCGTCGTCGAGGGTCTCCTCGTCTACGCGGTGATTCGCTATCGGCGCCGGCCGAACGACGGTATCCCCGCGCAGGTCCACGGCAATACCACGCTGGAGATCACCTGGACGATCATTCCGGTCCTGATCCTCATCGCGATCGCAGTCCCGACGCTGACTACGATCGCATCCGCGGCCGGAACCACATCGTCGAACGGGTCGGTGAACGTAAAGGTCGTCGGGCACCAGTGGTGGTGGGAGTTCGATTATCCCGATCTGGGCGTTGTCACCGCGGATGAGCTACATATACCGGTCGGAACGCGAGTGAATCTGACGGTCGAGTCGGCCGACGTGATCCACTCGTTCTGGGTTCCCAAGCTTGGCGGAAAGATCCAGGCGATTCCGAACCGTGTCAATACGATGTGGTTCCAGGCGGATCAGCCGGGAGAATACTACGGCCAGTGCTACCAGCTCTGTGGAACGTCCCACGCAAACATGCGGTTCCGCGTGTTCGCGCAATCCAAGGCCGACTTCGACAAGTGGGTTGCTGATCAAAAGGCGGTTCCAGCCACGCCGACGGATGCCCAGGCGCAGAAGGGTGCTCAGGTCTTCGCGACCGGGCCGTGCGTCGGCTGTCACACCATTGCGGGAACGAAAGCCCAAGCCAAGATCGGTCCAGATCTGACCCACTTTGGAGGGCGAACGACGATCGCCGGGGCAATGATGGAGAATACTCCCGAAAACCTGGCAAAGTGGTTAAAGGATCCTCCGTCGATCAAGCCTGGCAGCTTGATGCCGAACTATCACCTCAGCGACGACCAGGTCAACGCCCTCGTGGCGTATCTGGAAAGCCTGAAGTAGATGCGATGCGGTTTGCAATGAGTAGGAGGCGAGACGATGGCAACCGCTGAACATGCCATTTCGAGTCACCCCGGCCACCGGAGCTATCGGGGTATCTGGAGCTGGATCTTCACCGTCGATCACAAGAAGATCGGGGTGCTCTACGGCATCACGGCCGTGTGCTTCTTCCTGATCGGAGGAATCGAGGCGCTGCTGATTCGGTCGCAGCTCATGGTTCCAAACGGCACGGTCGTATCGCCTGATGCCTATAACGAGCTGTTCACCATGCACGGCACGACCATGATCTTCCTCGCGCTGATGCCCCTCAGCGTGGCGTTCTTCAATATCGTCGTGCCGCTCCAGATTGGCGCACGAGACGTGGCGTTCCCCCGGCTCAATGCGTTCAGCTACTGGGTGTTCCTTTTCGGCGGCCTGCTGCTGAACGCGAGCTTCCTGTTCGGTGGAGCGCCAAACGCAGGCTGGTTCGGCTACGCGAACCTGACCGAGGTACCATTCAACCACGCGTCACACGGAATTGATTTCTGGGTCCTGGGTCTCCAGGTGCTTGGCGTTTCGTCGATGGCGGGCGCATTCAATTTCCTGGTGACCATCGTGAACGCGCGCGCACCCGGAATGACCTTCATGCGCATGCCGCTCTTCACCTGGATGACGCTCGTCACCTCGCTGCTCCTGATCCTGGCGTTTCCGGTCCTGACCGTCGGGCTAATCGAGCTGATGTTCGATCGCCTGTTTGGGACAAACTTCTTCAACCCGGCCGCTGGTGCCGAGCCTATCCTCTGGCAGCATTTCTTCTGGCTGTTCGGTCACCCCGAGGTGTACATCCTGATTCTGCCAGCGATGGGCATTATCTCGGACGTGCTGCCGACGTTCTCGCGAAAGCCGCTCTTCGGGTATCCGGTCGTCGCGTACTCCGGCGTGGCGATTGCATTCATGGCCTGGGGAGTCTGGGCGCACCACATGTTCACGGCGGGGCTGGGCCCGGTCGCGGATGCCGTATTCGCGACGACCACAATGCTGATCGCGGTGCCGACTGGCATCAAGATCTTCAACTGGATCGGAACCCTCTGGGGCGGCTCGATTAACTTCAAGACGCCCTTGCTGTTCGCGCTGGGCTTCATTGCGATGTTCATCATCGGTGGCTTGAGCGGAGTAATGCTCGCGTCACCACCTGCGGACTGGCTCGAGAACGATACCTACTTCGTCGTCGCGCACATCCACTACGTGCTGTTCGGTGGAACTATCTTCGGCCTGTTTGCTGGGATCTACTACTGGTTCCCGAAGATCTCCGGCCGCATGCTCAACGAGACCCTCGGTCGGATCCACTTCTGGATGATGCTGATCGGTATGAATCTCACGTTCGCGGGTATGCACGTCCTCGGGATGGATGGGATGCCGCGCCGCATCTACACCTATCCGCCGAACATGGGATGGGATTTCTGGAACTTCGTTGCCACGATTGGCGCGTTCGTCATTGCCGCGTCGATGCTCGTTTTCATCTACAACTTCTTCACCAGCGTTCGCAACGGAAAGCCAGCCGGCAACGATCCCTGGGATGGACGGACGTTAGAGTGGAGTATTCCATCGCCTCCACCCCATTACAACTTCGCCACGATCCCGGTCGTGCACACGCGTGATCCTTTCTGGGCGCAGAAGTACGGTGATACGGGACACGGCTCGGTCAAGATGGCTCCTGCCCCCATCGCCGGTGGCGCGCACGATGCCGAGGACGGACACGGACAGCAGGCGGAGGAGCATCTGGATATTCCGATGCCGAATGAGTCGTACTATCCGATCATTGCGGCAGCGGGTCTTGCCCTGGCGCTCGGCGGCCTGATTGTGGGGCTTCCACCAGGGCAGGTTCCGGATTTCCCACCAAGCTGGGTCACCTTCCTCGGTGTCGGGTTGCTCTTCTACGGCATCTTTGGATGGGGCTTCGAACCGGCGATGGGCGAAACTGAGTAGGGACAGCGGAGGAGTACGTTGGCCGAAGCATACCTGACGGGCCACTCGGCAGCCGAGCACGCGACCAGCACCGGCCTGAATCACCGAAAGGTGCTGATGTGGTCTTTCCTGGGCTCTGAGTGCCTGTTCTTTGGCTCTTTGATCTCGACGTACCTGGTGTATCGGAATCACAGTCTGGTGGGCCCGCTCCCCCAGGACACTTTCGATATCCCGTATACGTCGGTCAGCTCGTTTGTTCTGCTGATGAGCAGCCTCACGATGGTGCTCGCGCTGGCAGCGATCCAGCGCGGGGACGTTCCAGGCTTGCGCGTCTGGCTCGTGGCAACGGGTCTACTCGGTACAGTGTTTCTTGGGGGCCAGGTCTACGAGTTCACCACGTTCGTGAATCACGGCCTCACGCTCAGCCGGAACCTGTTCGGAAGCACGTTCTTCACGCTGACCGGGTTCCACGGAGCGCACGTTACGATCGGCGTGATCATTCTCTTCTCGCTGTTTCTCAACTCGCTGCGCGGTAAGATCAAGAGGGAAGACAGTCTCACCGTGGAGCTCGCGGGACTGTACTGGCACTTCGTCGACGTGGTGTGGATCGTTATCTTCACCGTGGTGTATCTGCTGCCGTACTGACGGGTTACTCGGTCAATCGAAGCGAGGGATCGGTTCCTGCAGCCTCCGTGGCTCCGGGGACCGATCACCCGCCTTTGCGTGGCGCCAGATCACTTTGAGGGAATGTGATGCAGACAGACGTTGTGGAATCGAGTCGAGCGCAGCCCAAGGAGCACTCTCACCCGAAGCCAATGGAGTACGTGAAGGTCGCCATCGTGCTGGCGATCATCACCGGTGCCGAGGTCGCCGTTTACTACCAGGAGGCCCTGCGGCCGGTGATCGTGCCAATCCTGCTGTGCCTTTCGGTGTGCAAGTTCGCACTCGTGGCGATGTTCTACATGCACCTGAAGTTCGACAATCGACTCTTCACCGCGTTTTTCTCGGGACCGCTGGCTCTGGCGTTCGCGGTGCTGATTGCGTTGCTCAGCCTCTTCCACCGTGTCTTGCTCGGGGTGTAGAGCCGGCTCGGCTCTGGTGTGCTATCAACGTGGATGGTCTCCGGACCGGCCTCGACTTGCCCGGTTGGATACAGGCCGTCGTCGGGATTGGATACTAGGCGGAGGTAGCGGTGACGACGTGGTCACTTGCTGATTGGTCGTTTGAGCCAGGCGTTATTCTTGGCTTGACCGCGATCGTGGCGGCGTACGGAATTGGCCTGCAGCGGGTACGTCCGCGGACGATCTGGGATGAGAACGTCGTGGCTCCGCGGGAGATCCTCGCGTTCGCGAGTGGTATTCTCCTCCTGATCGTTGCGCTGATCTCCCCGCTCGATACGTTGAGCGATTCGCTATTCAGCGCCCACATGCTGCAGCACATGCTCCTCCTCTACGTCGTACCGCCGCTGCTGCTCCTCGGGACGCCAGCCTGGCTGATTCGCCCGGTGCTGAAGGTGCCGGGTGTGAAGGATGTCCTGGTGTTTCTCACCAGTCCCATTCCCGCCATCGTGCTATTCAACGTGGTTCTGGTCGTCTGGCACATGCCCGCGCTGTGGGATGCCACGCTCGTGGACAATACCGTCCACGCCCTCGAGCACGTTGGATTTCTTGGCGCAGGCATCGTCGCGTGGTGGCCGGTCTTCAGCCCGCTTCCCGAGGTCCCGCGACTCTCGTATCCGGGGCAGATGCTCTACCTTTTTGTGCAGTCACTGGTACCGGCGATCATCGGAGCATTCGTGACCTTTTCGAGCGTGGTCATCTATCCTCTGTATGCATACACGCCAAAGCTTCTGGGCCTGACGCCGCTGGTCGACCAGCAGATTGCTGGTTTGCTGATGAAGCTTCTTGGCACACTGTTTCTCTGGGTTCTCGTCTCGATCCGGTTCTTCCAGTGGTTCAGCCACGAGGAGCACGAGATTGAGAAGACTGTCGACGACACGACGACAGTTCATCGCTGATGATCAGTCATTTTCATCCGGGAGGATCTGAGTCAACCATGAGTCGGCACATCGCCCCTCTTGTGATCCCACTTGGCGCTATCGTGGGCGCGGCAGTGATTATCTTCTCGATCTCGCGCGTGCTGCTGTCCTTCTCGCGCGAGATCACACCGATCGTGGCGCTGAGTATCGCCCTCGCCATTCTCGTGATCTGCTCGCTCGTCGCGGCGCGGGTGTCCGCGAACGAAGATACTGCCTGAGCTCCGCCGATCTGACCAACAGGCGCTTGCCGGTCGGGGCGTCGGTCGGCTGTCGAGGGTCTGCTCGACGGCGCCGCTGTCACAAGTGTCGATGCACTCGTGCGCGGAATCGCAAACCGCCTCGGCTTCTCCCGCGCGCGTCGGTGCGTTCATGTCGCGCGGGCTCGATCGGGCGCGCCTTGACACGGCCGTAAGCCGTTCATATATTTACGACGGTGCTGGAGCAATCTCAAACGAGGATACCTCTCTTGGACATCCGAAAGACCGTCACCGTGATCGAAGACATCCTGATCGATGATGGAAAACCTCTCTCGAAACCCGTGCGACGGGTAGCTCAGATCGCCGTCGTTCGCAACGCGCTGGTCGGTCGCGAGGACGAAAACCTCGACGAGCTGGTTCGCGACGGCGAGGACCTCGGCCGCTTTCTTGCGCTGCGGGCGCTCGAGTCGATCGAGCGTAGCCGCATCACGTGTCTGGGCAAGGGGGCGATTGTCGGAACCGACGGCGAGCCAGAGCACGGCCAGGCCATCCTCTATCCGAAGTTTGCATCGGCGGTGCGCGAAACCCTCGGTGCCGGATCGGCACCGCTGCTGGGTGACAAGCTCATCGCGGCGGCCGGATCCGCAATCAAGATTCACCTTCGGCCGATCGGAAGTACGTCGAGCGATCAATCCGAAGGGATCATGGAGCTCCGGGTACCGGGATCGCCTCGCCCGGACGAGATTCTGGTCGCGCTCGTCGTGTCCGGGGCCGGCACTCCCGAGGCCGGCTAGTATCGCGTGGTCAGCATCGCGGCACGTCAATCTGATCTTTCCAAACGCCTCCGTGCGGCGCTGGGACCCGACGTCACCATTCTCGACGATCCGAGCCAGCTTGAGTGCTACAGCTACGATGCGTCGTTCGAGGCGATGATGTCGCCGCGATATCCCGAGGTGGTCGTCCAGGCGCAGAGTACCGCGGACGTCTCGCGGGTCCTCGAATTCGCCTCGGAGCACCGCATCCCGGTGACACCACGGGGGGCCGCGACTGGCCAGGCCGGTGGCGCGCTTCCGGCGCGGGGCGGGATCCTGATCGACCTGAGCCGGATGAATCGCGTGCTCGAGCTTGACGCCGCCAATCTTCAGGTGTTTGTTCAACCCGGGATCGTCCACGCCGATCTCAATGCCTTCCTGGCGCGCTCGAACCTGATCTTCCCCCCCGATCCAGGCAGCAGCCGGATGTGCACGGTTGGCGGGATGGTAGCAAACAACTCGCGCGGCATGCGGGGGGTCAAGTACGGGCCGACCGGCGACTACGTTCTCGGCCTCGAAGTCGTGCTGCCAACCGGTAAGATCATCACGACCGGGTCAATCGGCTCGCGGGCTCTCCAGTCCTCCTCTGGCTTCGAGCTGACGAGGCTATTCGTCGGGTCGGAAGGGATGCTCGGCGTCATCACGCAAATGCGGCTGCGCGTGATTCCGAAGCCGCCGTGCCGGGCCATCGTCATGGCACAGTTTGGTCGTCTCGAGGCAACCGGGGAGTCCGTGAGCGCAGTGCTCGGCGCTGGAATCCTTCCGTCGGCGATCGAAATTCTGGACGCTTCGGCGATCAAGGCGGTCAACCTCTATCGTCCAGCGCTCAAGGTGCCCGACGCCGACGCGATTCTACTCTACGAGGTAGATGGGAACGCCGCGAGCGTGGCGGACGATGCGAGGCGCATTGCCGAGATCGTGGCGCCGCTGGCCGAGAAGGTCGAATGGTCGGACGAACCGCCGCGCGTCGCCGCCCTCTGGGAGGCGCGCAGCGTGGTCGGAGCCGCGTCAGGCCAGATCAAGCCCGGTTACGCTCGTGTCTACGCGGGCGAAGACATCTGTGTTCCTCTCACGCGCGTGCCAGAGACGCTCCGCTCGATCCAGAATATCGCTCGTCAGTACGATCTGACCGTGGTTACCTACGGGCACATCGCCAGTGGAAATCTGCATCCCGCGCCAATCATCGACGTGGCCGACCCGGATCAGGTACGGCGCGTCCGCCAGTTTGCCGACGACATCCACCGGCTCGCGTTGCGGATGAGCGGTACGGTCACTGGCGAGCACGGGGTGGGATTGACGCGGATTGCCTACATGCGCGACGAGCACGGTCCCGCGCTCGACGTGATGTGGCAGATCAAGCGCGCGCTCGATCCCTACAACATCATGAATCCCGGCAAAATGTTCCCCGCGGACATCGCTGAGCCCCCAGGAGGCCGGACGTGAGGATGAGTGATATACTGAGCAAAGCTTGTCCGGCGAGACTGGTTGGATGTTTGGTGCTCTCCGTAGCCGAGACTTTCGGCTCTTCTGGTCCGGTGCCTTCGTCTCCAACATCGGTTCATGGATTCAATCGATCTCCCTGAGCTGGCTTGTCCTCCAGCTCACGAACTCCCCTTTTGCCCTTGGCGTTGTCAACTTTGCCGGCACGGCGCCGGTCCTCGCGCTGTCCTTGTTCGGTGGCGACATCGCGGACCGTACCGACCGACGGAGACTCCTCCTGACAACTCAATCGCTGCTGCTCGCACTGGCGATGACGCTTGCCGCGATCACCTTTCTCGGGTGGGTGAACGTCGGCTACGTCGTCGTGATCACCCTGCTGACCGGAATCGTGACCGCGATCAACGGCCCGGCCTGGCAGGCTTTTATCGTCGACCTGGTCGAGCCGTCGGATCTACCAACTGCGATTGCGCTGAACTCGACGCAGTTCAATCTCTCGCGCGTGGCCGGTCCGTCGATCGCGGGCGTGCTGCTGGCACTGATCACCGCGGCCGGGTGCTTCCTGGTGAACGCTCTCAGCTTTCTCGCGGTCGTCGGCGCACTGCTCCTGATCCGTCCTCGGACGTTGGTGCACAAGCTCGAGGCGGGATCGATGTGGAAGCGCTTGCGGGCTGGCCTGGGATACACGTTGTGGCATCCGGTTCTGCGGCAGCTAATCATCCTCACCAGCGTGGTGACGATCTGTGGCTTCCCGTACTCCGTCCTGATGCCGGTGATGGCGCAGAATGTCCTTAGGCTCGGGGCTGACGGATACGGTGGCTTGATGGCCGCGACCGGTGTTGGCGCCATTCTCGGGTCGCTGACGATCGCTCGCTGGGGCAACTACTTCCCGCGCGGACGACTTCTGATCGCGGCGGAGCTGGGCTTTTCGATAAGCGTCCTGGGATTCAGTCTGTCCCGATCGTTCCTGGTGTCGATCGGCACGCTCGTCTGCCTCGGCTTCTGCATGATCGCGTATATGACAAATGCCAATACGACGATCCAGCTCATTGTTCCGAACGAGCTCCGCGGTCGGGTGATGAGCATCTGGACACTCGTATCCTTCGGGATGATGCCGATTGGCAGTCTGGTCTTCGGCGCGATCGCGCAGGTCTGGGGCGCGCCGATTGCCCTCGGGATTGGCGGGGCAATCTGTGCACTTGCCGCGGTCGTGACGGTGCTTTTCAGCTCGACGCTGCGTCTTCTGCCGGCTGGGGTCAATCTGGAGATTCCCACGCCCGCAGCAGCCTCCACGGCTGAGCGGAGCTGAGGCCGGTTCAGCCGTGCCGTGGGCCATCCAGCTCTCCATTCCCGGGCCCGTCCGGAAGGCGGATGCTCCATCGGGCGCCTTGCTCGAGTGCTTCGGGATCGGCGGCCTGATCGCCTGACAGATCGGGGATCGAGACACGACGAGGCGGCAATCGGACCCGAATCGCCCGCTGCCGCCTCGCCAGCTCGTGAAATCGATCACGACCTATTGATCTGGGGTGTGCTTATGACCTTTGCGGCTCCCGCCTATTTTCCCAATCCGGGCGTAATAATCGGACCCGTGTCGGGCCTTGACTGTCTCGCCGCCTTTTCGGCCGATCGTCGAGTAAAAATCGGAGCCGTGGCTATCTCTAACCGTGGTTCCACCCTTCTTGCCAATCGCCTCGAAGAAATCAGGGCCGCGCTGCTCCAGGACCGTCCGACCGCCTTTCTTCCCAATCTCGCTGTAGAAATCGCGACCATACTTCTGGGCAACCTTGCGTCCACCAAGACGCCCAGCTTCGCGTACCGTCAGTTCGACGTGGTCACCAGCCATGATTTGCTCCTCCATTTGTGAATGCGGCTGCTGCTGATACGGAACCAGCGGCTGAGCTTTCGCCTGGTCCAGTATAGCAAGCCAGGCAGGCGACTGTCAACTATCTCCTTTTGTACGTAAGATAAGATATAGGTTGGTAATCACGCAGACCGCGACTTCACGCCCGCTCCGAGGAAGCGACAGAACCAGTCGACTGTCTGGGAGCACGCCGCCTCGGACGCATTCGGATCGGCAAAGTGATGCCCGGCGCCAGGTACGACGACGAACTCATACGGCCCGGTCAGCCACTTTTCAAGCGTGCGCGTCCCGGCGCGGACCAGGAGATCATCATCCCCCACGAGAATGAGCGTTGGGACAGTAACCGGCTCGGTCGGGAGCTGAGTGGTCGGCGCAGGGGCTGCGCGCAGAACCAGGGCACGGATGCGCGGATCGAACGAGGCGCGCAGGAGGGCCGCGGTTCCGGCGATGTCGGAGCCGGAAACCCCGATCCGTCCGACGTCGACCCCTCGCTGGATTCGAAGCTCGTCGATCGCCGATCCAAGATCCTCGATCGGACCCTGGAGTGTTGCCTGGGTGAGGCGGGTAACGCGACCACCCCCGGAGCTGAAGTCAAGCATCAAGGATGCGATGCCCCGGCCCTCGAGCTCGCGCGCGATTCGCAGATCCAGCCCATCCGCGAGCGGTGACGGATCTCCGCGACAGAGTATGGCCACTGGCACGTTTAGCCAGCCATCCGGGACTATGAACAACGCCGATAGGAAGGTTCCGGCGACTGTGGGAAACCAGAGCGGCACGTCCATGCAATCGTCCCTCCAGGGCAGCTCGCCGGATGGGATGACGCAAATGGTGCGCCACGATGAGGCTGGTTCAATCGAATGTTCGTGACGTAGTATACTCACATAGGCGATGAAAGAACGGATCCTGGTGATTGACGACGACGAGGCGATCACGACGGCACTGCGCCGAGCCCTGGCCTTCGAAGGCTATACCGTGGACGTGGCGCTCGACGGCGAGGAGGGGCTCCGTAAGGTACGCGATGCCGCACCGGATCTGATTATCCTCGATATTCTCATGCCCGGTATCGATGGGTTCGAGGTATGCCAGCGGCTGCGTGCGGGCGACGACACGCCGATCCTGATTCTCACGGCTCGTGACGAGGTGGCTGATCGCGTCCGCGGTCTGGACGCGGGCGCAGATGATTACCTGGTGAAGCCATTTGCGCCGGACGAGCTTCTCGCGCGTGTGCGGGCTCTCCTTCGCCGCCGGGAGCCGCGTGAGCGGGGCGCCGTCCTGCGCTTTGCGGATCTTTCGGTCGATCTGCGAACGCGTCAGGTGTTTCGTGGCGAACGCGAGATTCAGCTATCCGCGAAGGAATTTGACCTGTTATCCTACTTTGCCCGCCACCCACGGCAGGTGCTGACCCGCGATCAGCTGCTTGACGCGGTCTGGGGATATCAGTTCGAAGGCGAATCGAACGTCGTCGACGTCTACGTGGGGTATCTTCGCCAGAAGCTCGAGGCTGCAAACGAGCCGCGGCTGATCCACACGGTGCGTGGTGTGGGTTTCGCTTTGCGGGAGTAACCAATGTCCGTTCGCCTGCGGCTAACGCTCTGGTACGCCGGACTGACGGGCCTGACGCTGATTATCTCCAGCATTGCCCTGTACGTCGTTCTCAATCAGTCCCTGATCGCTGACACCGATTCGTTTCTGCAGGGCGAGGCTCGCGACCTCGCGCGCGGAATCACCCCGATCATTGGCTGGTGCCAGCCGTTCGCGCGCTTGCCGAACCGTGACCGATTCGTCGAAGCCGACGTGTATGCCCAGCTGATTGGCTGTGACGGTCGAGTACTCGACGAGTCCATGAACATGGGCGACTCGCGGTACCCGATGGATCCGGTCGCACTGTCCGAGGCACTTCGAGGAAACAGTACGTTTCGTACGCTGATCATCCGGGGATTGCGCGTCCGCGTGTACACGGTGCCGGTCATGGAGCACGGCTCGATCGCGGTTGTGCTCGAGGTGGGCCGTGCACTCGATCGGGTCGATCGGACGCTCACGTGGCTCCAGAGCTCCTTGCTCGTCGGTAACCTCGCGGTGCTGGCGCTGGCCAGCGCGGTGGGCTGGTGGATGTCGGGATCGTCGCTGGGACCAATCGCGCGCATCACGCGCACGGCGCGTGCCATCGGCGACTCGCAGCGCCTGGATCAGCGCGTGGAATACGATGGACCAAACGACGAGGTAGGCGAGCTGGTCCACACGTTCAACCATATGCTTGGTCGGATCGAGGCGAGCGTGGAGGCACAGCGGCGTTTCGTCGCCGACGCCTCGCACGAGCTGCGAACGCCCCTGACGACACTCCGTCTCAACGTCGACCTCCTGCGGCGTGACGAGAGCGCGGAAACACCCGAGCGGGCCGAAGTACTGGACGACATTGCCAGCGAGCTAGACCGTCTGTCGCGTCTCGTGCAGGGATTGCTCGACCTGGCCCGGGCGGATGCGGGCGTTCACCTGGAGAAGCAGGCGGTTCGGGCCGATGAGGTGGTCCGCGACGTCTACCATCAGGTAAAGGCGACTGCCGACGGCGTCGCCCTGGAGATTGGAGATCTGGTACCGACGACCTTTCACGCGAATCCCGATTACCTGAAGCAGATGCTGATCACTCTCGTGGATAATGCGATCAAGTACACGGAGACAGGCGGTCAGGTTCAGCTCGATCTGGAGCATGACGACCATTGGATCAAGTTCCGGGTCGCAGATACCGGGCGCGGAATCGCGCCGGAGGATCTGCCCCACATCTTCGAACGCTTCTATCGAGCTCGAGCGGTGCGACGACAGCGCGGCACGGGCCTGGGTCTCGCGGTTGCGCGCTGGATAGCCGAAGAGCACGGTGGGCACATCGAGGTCCAGAGCGAACCGGGCAAGGGATCCACATTTACTGTCTGGCTTCCCAAGAACTGACCTGGCCCAGCCGAGGCGGTGAGCACACGTAACCGCGTCTGTACACCCGCAGTCTGACGCTGATGCGCCCTTCCTTTGAACCCGCGGACGGCCCTCCTTCTGCCGCGGTTCCCGCGTGAGACATTGCGCGGGGCTACCCTCCGGAGTCTGAAGCATTCTTAGAGAACTCTTAATCCTTCCTCATGGCTCTCTTAGCATCGCCACGTATCGTGAATGTTGAGATGAATGGACGCTTGAGTAGGACTGACGCGGCGATGATCTCCGAGACGCCGTGTCCCGGCGGAGCGGTCACCGACGAAGCCGCGCACGCTGCGGCGCCGTTAGACCCTCGGCGGCTCGTTCTACTGGTGGGCGAGGATGCTCTGATGGTGCGAGCCCTGACCAGGATCCTTCACACGGCGGGATACGAGGTGACTACCGACGGCAACGCATCAGCCGAGGCGGCGACGGGTGCGGTACCACGCCCCGCGCTGGTGATCATCGACGTCCCGGACGATCGGTCGCCACGACTGGCTGACCTGGCACGACGCACGCTGAGCGGCATCGAGGGGATCCGCACGCTCTGGATTGGCGACCCCGGCGAGGTCATGCGACGCTGTGACGGCCAGCTAGCCAAGCCATTCACAGGGATTCAGCTTCTGAAAAAGGTAGCCTCTCTAATCGAAAACTAGCACTCTTTTAGAGAGACGAAAGGGAGCTTTCGATGGAGATCACGAATCGCCAGACACGCCCACGCTCGAATCTCTCGTGGGCTCTCACAGTCATCGTGGCGGTCATTGCCCTCATCGTCGGCGCACTCGGGGAATCGCTCGTGGCGCCCGCGGTCGGGCCGGCCCTTGTGACCGCGCAAGACGTTGCCTCTAGCGTGATCACGTCTTTGACGACACGCGCCACGTCGGCGGTGGTGCCACCCCTCACCGGCTCCAGCAGTCAGGCACCCGCGGCAACCTCGTCGGCGACGGGCTCTGCAAGCGCGGAAAGGTCCGCGACAGCCGCGCAGCAGGCCGTTGCCGCTCCTGAATCCGAGCCGTACGTCGCGGTCGTGCAGAAGGCTGGCCCCGCCGTCGTCACGGTCGTGAATCAGCTACCCCCGCAGCCCAGCTTCTTCGGCCAGATCGCTCAACCCGAAGCACTTGGCTCGGGTGTAATCATCGACAAGGATGGACACATCGTTACCAATAATCACGTTGTCGCCGGTGGAAGCAAGTTCCAGGTTATCTTTTCCGACGGCCGCAAGGTGGCAGCGACCCTCGTTGGACGGGATGCGTTGAGTGACATCGCGGTCCTGAAGGTGGATGGGCCGGTGCCCGCAGTCGCGACATTTGGAGATTCCAGCAAGCTACAGCCGGGCGAAATCGTGGTCGCGATCGGAAGCGCGCTGGGCGACTTTCGGAACACCGTGACCCACGGAATCGTTTCAGGATTAGACCGCACGCTGTCGGATCCGACCGGCCCGAGCCTCTCGGGACTGATTCAGACGGATGCGCCCATCAATCACGGGAACTCGGGTGGACCACTGTTAAATCTCCAGGGACAGGTGATTGGAATCAACACCGCGGTGGTGCGTGGTTCGGGCATCGGGAGCGACGTTGCCGAGGGCCTGGGGTTCGCGATTCCCAGTAACACCGTCAAGACAATTGCCGACGAGCTGATCAAGAACGGGTACGTGGTGCGGCCATATCTTGGCGTGAACTGGCAGCCGGTCACCCCGCAGATCGCGTCCTACTACGGTCTCGAGGTGAACGCTGGCGCCCTGATCCAGGCAGTCGTACCGGGAAGCCCAGCAAGCACGGCCGGACTTCGGCCCGGAGATGTGGTCACGGCGGTTGCCGGGACGAAGATCGACGATCAGCACGATTTCGCGACGCTTCTTCTGAATCACAAGGTCGGCGATAGCGTTCAGCTGACGATCCAGCGTGGTCACCAGAGCCTGACCGTGACCGCCACGCTCGGCCAGCGGCCGCAGAGTGCGCAGTAGGCCGGGTATCGGCTCGGGATCGAGGTGAGATCGGCGACCGACGATGGTTCCGACGAGATCCCGAGCCGACGAAGCGAGTTCTGCCTGATGGCAATATAGTGGACCACCGGGTGGTGGGAGAAGGAAGTTGAAGATGAACGTTCGAGCCGAGCTTCACTGCTATCACTGTGGATACGTGGCCGCTCGGGTAGAAGGTGAACGTGGTCAGCCACTTGCCCAGGCGCGCCTGATCTCACCACCCACCGGCCCTGGTGTTCGACTGCGCCCGGGTCGTCCTCCCCGTTGTGGTCGGTGTGGTGGGCCGCTGTACCTCGATGAAGTGGAAGTCATCCGATACGCGCCGACCGTCATCGTCCCTCTTCCTCCAGGGCGACGACGGGGGCGTCCGCCCAAGGCGCTTATCTCCTCCTAACCGTCTTCCTGCTTCCTGCGTCCTGACCCCACGGCGCTTGGTCAACGCCGTGGGGTATTTTTCTATGCGCAGAATCCATCGCGCGAATCGATCAGATCAGCTATACTGAGTGACGGCCTGCGCCGGAATCCATGGGGCTCGACCGGCGCCGGCCTGCGAGGGTCTTACTGAAGGCGAAGCCGACTCTCTCGGCGCACCGCGTGGACCGTTCACCGTCATCGAGCGCAGGCGGTATCCAGCAGGTGCTCCGAAGCCGGCCCTGCATATTGCCGCTAACATCAATCTGAGAGGGAACAGATGTCTCGTATTCGCATCTCCGAGATCACTCAGAACCGACTGGGTCGTCGCAGCTTCCTGGCTGGCCTTGCGATGGCCGGGGCGGGAACGGTTGTGGCCTGTAGCTCCGGTGGGTCAGCGCAGCCATCGGGCAGCTCCGGCGGATCATCCTCTGGCACCTCCGGGCAATCGGCCAGTTCGACAACGGTCAAGATGACTGACGACAACAAGTTCGATCCCGCTACCGTTACCATCTCCAAGGGTGGTACGGTAACCTGGCAGAACTCGAGCTCCACTGTTCATACGGCGACCTGCGACGCGTCAAAGGTCGCGAACAAGGCGGACGTCTCGCTCCCGGACGGGGCCCAGCCGTTCGATTCCGGGCTGATTCAGCCTGGCCAGAGCTGGTCACATACCTTCGATGTGGCTGGCACCTACAAGTACACGTGCATTCCCCACGAAACCCTCGGGATGCACGGGACGGTCATCGTCCAGTAACCTCGGCCGTTCCCCCGAGGAGGGACCACTCGTTCAGACTCACTCGAGCCGGTCCCTCCCCACCTTGCTCCCACAGGCGCGGATCATCGCCGGAGAGACGTTCCGAGCCCGACGTCTCTCGGGCGGCTTCTCACCCTATCTGTGCTCGTCTCGCGACGTGGTGCTGTGACTGAGTTCACTGCACGGGTATTCGGGCGTTAGCGAGGCCGACGACGACGAGATGCAGCCAGCAGCAGGTCGGTCCTGACTGAGTATCCTTGCCGTGCCCGCCGCCGGAAGAACAAGGCTGGAGCACCTCGATTCAGGGCTTGGCGCAGTATACGGCGTGCTCGCCTCGGTCCGTGTGGTATTCGTAGGTGACGCCGTTTGCTTCGAGGAGAATGCGGTAACCGGGAGTCACGATCTGCGAGTACATCGTGCCGGGCTGAGGGCATCCCAGCGCGCTCGTCGGCCACTGAACCGCGGAGACGCTGATCACCGAAATCTGGTCCAGGGGAATGCCTTCCCGTTGGGCCAGGTCCTGCTTCGCCAGCTCAATCAACCTTGCCTGGTCGGATGAGGGGGTGGCCCGCGGGGTTCCGGGACGTACCGGCGTCACCTCGGTGGCCCGCGTGGTTGGTGAGACCACCTCCGTCGGGACGGGGCGGGTCGGGCTGGACGAGGAGGGTAGCGGCGACTGCGCTGTGTCGACCGCTGATGGCTGGGCACCCGACGAGCGAGCGCATCCGAGCAGGAGTACTCCTCCGAGGAGCACGAGAAGACCAGGGGTCAGCCAGAAGGCAATGGTCGACCTTCGTCGGGAGGCGGAAGGCCGACCGGTCAACGTGATACCTCTCGCAGGCCGATATCGTGCCGGTAGTACGCCCCGTCAAAGCGAATACGCTCGACGTTCGCGTAAGCGTGGGCGCGCGCGGCAGACAGGGTCTCCCCCTGCCCGACGACGGTGAGGACGCGGCCGCCAGCGGTAACCAGGGCACCGTCGACGCGCTTGGTACCCGCGTGAAAGACGAGGGCATTCGCATCCACCTCGTCGACTCCTTCGATGGGCAGGCCGGTACGATAGGGCCCGGGATAGCCGCCCGACGCGATAACAACGCCACAGCGGTACCCCGGGAGAACCGGAAGCGGCCCCGGACGAAGCTCTCCCGTGACAGTCGCGTAGGCGATCTCTGCCAGGTCGGCACCGAGCAAGGGCAGGATTACCTGAGCCTCCGGATCGCCGAGTCGGCAATTGAACTCGAGCACCTTCGGCCCATCACGGGTGAGCATGAGACCGGCGAAAATGACGCCCTGATAGATGAGATGCCGCTCGTGGAGCGCCGTGGCGATGGCCTCGAGAATCGTCGTGTAGAGACGAGGTATCGCCTCGTCCGAAATGATCCGTGACGGCGCGATCGCTCCCATTCCACCTGTATTCGGGCCGGTATCCCCATCGCCGACGCGCTTGTGATCTCGGGCGAGTGCCAGCGGCGCGACCGTACGACCGCTGACGAAGGCAATCAGCGATAGCTCGTCGCCGTCGAGGAACTCCTCGATCACGATCGTTCGGCCAGCCTCTCCAAAAACTCCGGCTTCGAGGGCGGCGTGAATTGCCGACCGAGCCTCGGCGGGTGTCTGTGCAACCACGACCCCCTTGCCAGCGGCGAGACCATCGGCCTTGAGGACCAGCGGGTATGGCTGCGCGCGGGCGTAGTCCCAGGCGCGTTGAGGATCGTCGAACACGGCATAGGGAGCGGTCGGGATGCCCGCCTCGACCATGATCTCCTTCGCCCAGCGCTTGCTGGACTCCAGGCGTGCCGCGCTGGCCGTTGGTCCGAGGGCCTTGATGCCTCGCTCGGTCAGGCGATCGACGAGGCCAAGCGCCAGCGGATCCTCCGGGCCAACCACCACCAGATCGACGTGATTGGCCTGCGCCCAGTCGGCCAAGACGTCAACCTGGGATGCAGCGAGCGGAAGGTTCTCGGCGACCGTCGCTGTTCCGCCGTTCCCGGGGGCGCAGTAGAGGCGATCGACCCGCGGGCTCTGCCGCAGCTTCCAGCAGATCGCGTGCTCCCGCGATCCCCCGCCAACAACCAGGATGTTCCAGTGAGGCACTTCGTTACGCTGGCCCTTTCAGGATTCGGAGACCGGCTCGGGCGAGACCGGGAGCGCCACGCGCGTCGTACTTCCGCTGATGTCGAGGCGAATCGCGCCGGCACGCTCGGCCGCGATCAGGTAGTCCTTGAACTTGCTGAACCCGAACGCGCGCTCGTCGAATGCTCCGAGCCTCCGGACGAGGCGATTCTTGATGGCAGCGGGGCCGGTTGTCGGCCGATTGGCGTCGGTCGCCTCCTCCACCACTGCGCGCAGAATAGCGAAGCTTTCCTCGAGGCTCATGTCGGGATTGGTCGGTGTCTTACCCTCGCCCGTACCGTTTTCGGGAAGCACCGTCGCACGCGCGGGCTCATCGTCTGAGGGTACCTTGACCGCACCTTCGGCCCGAGTCTCGACAGACACGAGCGTTTCAGCGGATGTCACGGCGATCGGCTCGTCCGCGCCCTCGCCGGAGGGTGCCGCTGCGAGCTCCTCGGTTGCCCCGTTGCTCGACACCTCAGCCGGCACGTCTTCGGCTGGCTGAGACGCTGGCGGAGAGCCAAGGTCGACGGCGGGCGCGGACGCCGGAGGAGATGGCTCTTCCTGCGCTGCTCCTGACTCACTCGGCGAACCTGTATCGGCTGCACCACTGCCCGCCGTCTCCACCGGCGTCGCCGCGGCGGCGCGGCTGGCCATGTCTGCCAGCGCATGCTGGACCAGTGGATGCTCGTCAACCACGTGGCAGAGACGGACCCGATGGCGAGTACCGTTGACGTCGATCTCACGTGGCTCGCGGTCGACGACGAGAACACCTGCCTGGACCAGTCGATTCAGCGTCACGCGTGCCTCGGCGTCCGAGGCGGCATCAGCCGTTCCCCCTCCCAGGTGGTTCAGCAGGTTGGTCAGAACGTACGTGTAGGTCAGCCAGCGACTGCGCTCCCGCAGACCGAGAATGAATCGCACCACCTCGATGTCGACGTCATCGGAGGAGGGCAAGACCTCTTCAGCACCCCCCGGGGCAGAGGCCATCGATTCCACCGGCACGGTCGTCGTGGGCTCTGCTGCTGCGGGGGTCGAAGTGGCTGACGGCGTCGTCCCGCTGACCCACTGCACCGGGCCGGTGCGCGAGACGGTCAAAACGCCCGCCTTTTCGGCCGCGGCCAGGAGATCCTTGAAGCGAGCGAACCCGTACTTGTGCTCGTTGAATCCGCTGATTCGTGCCAGGAGCTGATCCTTGAGGTTGGTCGCTCGAAGGCGGGGCTTGCCAGCTTGCTCGCGCTCGCGGAGAATCGTCGCGATCATCGTGAACAGCGGGCCGGTATCCAGCGTCTCCTCAGCAGGTGGCGCTTCGGCCACGCGATCCAGGTGAATACCCTCCGCAGAGTGATCCGAGCCATTTGGCTCCAGTGGCGCGGGGGCCGGCGCGGTGGCCAAGGGGACGGACCGCGCGGGCGCCTGGGTCCGGGTGGGTGCTGTCGGCGCGGCCGGAGTGGCGGACGCGCGCGCGGGTGTTCCGGGACGGCGATGCGAGCGTGCCCCGTGTACACTCACCTCGGTCGGCGGGTTGTCAGAAGACTCGGCGAGCTGGCGATACGGAATATACTCGTCGGCCATCTCGCGGAGAATCGCCGCGGCGAAATCAGGTCCGATCACCGCGACACGCTTGCCACGGAGCTGGGCAAGGCGCACGATCGGAATCAGGTCTTTGTCACCCGATACGAGAACGAATACATTGATCTCCGGCATCAGGTGCAACGTGTCGATGCAGTCGGTGACAAGGCAAGGATCTGCAAGACTTTTCCCGCGGGATCCACCGCCCGGGTCAGTTTCGAATCGAAAGGTCGGGGCGTAGACGGGCTCGACTCCGGCTCGATAGACCGAGAGCCGCTCGCTACTCACATTCCACTCGGAGTAGGCACGGGCGACGAGGACGGTCCCAAACCGCTGGGCGGCCTTGACGATGGCGCGAACGTCGGGGACGGCACCGGCGAAATCGACGGCGGTGCTGATAGCCAGGTTATCCCAGTCAATGAATAATCCAACGAACTTCTGCTCTTGGTCGGACATGTTTTCCTTCGTCCAGAAAATAGCGCACTTAGCAAAAAAGGCTCAGCGCAACGAGCTCAACCGAGCTCAATCTTGCTACCGTCGCCGAGCCTGCTAACGCGCATCAAGATCACGTGAGGGCATCCGGGCCGCAGATATCTCGCGGGGGCACCGGAACGGTCGTTCATCCACGTGTGAATCGAGCGTGGAGACAGATCTATGACCTCAACTATTTCGATGATAACAAGCGCGATGTCGATGAGTCAAGGAAGCACGCCCGAAAGCAGGCGGCCGTTCTGGTAGAGACCGATCCTCGGCCAGGCCCGATCCGTCACAAAGCTCGCGTAGCTGAAATCACGTGACGGATCGAAGGGTCCCCAGTCGAGGCGATGGTAGCGAATCAGGATCGGGCCGGTGGTGCCATACGCCGGGAGAATCACGTCGTGGAAGGCAATTTCGATGTAGCCGTTCTGGTTCCCCTGGTGCGCGGATACGACTCGGGCCGACACGTGCGAGGTGCCCAGGGCAGCCCAGTCTACCGAGACGCCGGTGCTGTCTGCATCTCCATCGATCCAGTACCGCAGCGTGGTATTCGAAAGCTGCATCGGCAGCCCGGTGTGGTTGAAGAGCGATACGGTGAAGCTGACACTGTTGGTCGAGGTTTGCCCTCCGTTCGCGTGGTACGTCACCTCGAGGGAGCCAGTCGCCGTGCTGCCGGGGCCGGTCGTCGAAATGCGCGCGCCAAGCCCAGGCGCATAGAGGTTCTGCTTGCCCGAGTTGACGGTTAGCCAGTCGTCCTGGAGGATGCCACCGGTGTCGCCAGAATCCGGGTTCAGCGCCCAGCTAATGAAGCCCCAGTGGTGCTGGGCGAGGTAGGCGACGAGTGCGCGCTGCCACTTCCCCTCGGCATCCGAGCCGACGGAACGGCCACCGAACTCTCCGAGCACGACCGGAGCGATTCCCCGCTCGGCGATGTAACCCCAGTGTCGGTCCCAGACCGACGGTAGATTGTTTGGGAACGTTGGATCTTTGAACCATCCCTGCGGATAGATCTCCGGTCCGTAGTCGTGCGGGCTATAGACGACGCGGTTCGGAATGTTCAGGATCACCGGAGCATCCGCGACACCGGCGAGATTCCCTCCCCACCAGTACCAGTCGTTCCCGATATGTTCGATTCCTTCGACGAAGATGAGCCAGTATGGGTTGACGGAAAGGATCGCATTGCCGGCCCGCTGGGCGGCAAGACGCCAGTCCGTGCGTGGATCGTTTGTGCCCCAGGTTGCCGGGCCTCTTGGCTCATTGTCAAGATCTGCTCCGATTACCGTGTCATCGCCACGATACCGTTCGGCCAGGAACTTCCATTCGGCAATCCACTGAGCCTCGCTACGCGTGCTGGTGTACCACAGGTCAGTCTGGCCCGCGCTGGTGGGGCGGTGCCGATCCAGCAGGATGCGCAGGCCACGCTGGCGAGCGCCAGCAATGATGCGATCCATGATCTGGAGGCTCGTCAGGCCCTGGAGGTCTGGATTGAGGAGATAGTTGATGCCAGACGGACGTGCTCCTGGCTGGAAGATATCATCGCTGAACGGCAGCCGGATGGTGTTGTAGCCGAGGGCGGCGAGCTGATCGAGGATGGTCTGCCAGTTCCGGGCCCAGAGGCCATCGGGTGCCTTGTTGGCGGTTTCGAACCCGAACCAGCTCACGCCGGTGATTCGCACGGGCTGACCGTGCGCGTCGTAGATCTCGGCGCCGCAGGTGTGGAGATAATTCGAGCCTCCTGGCGTTGGCGTTGGAATCCGAGCTGGATCCCGTTGACACTGCGCGGCCAGATTGGCAGTAATCTTCCCACCGCCCTTTCCGCCCCCCTGCCAGCTATTGAGAGCGATCAGGCTGGACACGACGACGAGGAGAGCGACCAGCATGGCGATGATCTGTTGACGACGGGTGATCCGGCTTCGCATTGGGGATCACCCCTCGCACGGATCGTGCCGGCTTGCGCCGTCTGATAAAATCGGACCATGCAGCAGCCTCCCACTGTCGCGCCGCGTGAGCAACGGTGCGTGTGCGCGACGAAGATGTACCTACTGTCTGGCCGATCTGACCGTCGGAAGGGATGATGGCGAGCACGCGGTACGCGGTCTGGACCAGGCCAGTCGGTCGGCGCTGGTCGGTCATCCTCTTCGCGACCGCAACCCTGTTTTACTGGGCCGCGCTCTACGTCTACGTCCCGATCCTGCCGGTCTACTCGCAGACAATGGGGGCATCCCTCGCCGTTGTCGGGCTGGTGGTCTCCGCCTACGGTTTCAGTCAGCTTGTCCTGCGTGTGCCAGTTGGCGTCGCGTCGGACCGCTGGGGTAGGCGGAAGCCCTTCTGCGTCGCTGGTCTCCTGGTTGCCAGTGCCGGCTGTCTGGTGCTTGTCCTCGCGCCAAACCCCTTCTGGCTGATCATCGGCCGAGGCATCGTTGGCGTGAGTGCCGCGACCTGGGTGACGATCACGGTCATGTTCTCCGACTGGTTTCCCCCGGAGCGTGTTCCTGGCGCGATGGCTCTGCTCACGTTCCTGAGCGGCCTGGCGCAGATGCTCAGTACGGCGATTGGAGGGCGGGTCGCCGATAGCCTCGGGTGGCACGCGCCATTCATGCTCGGTATCGTGTTCGGCGCGTTCGGGGCCGCGATGCTGCTGGTCGTTCCGGAGGACCGAAGGCTCGGCAAGGCAGCGCCCAGCTGGTCACGGATGGCTCGCGTGGGAACGGAGCCACGTTTGCTGCGTGTCTCACTGGCTGGCGCATTCCTGCAGTTCTCGTTCTGGGCGACGACGTACGCATTCGTGCCTATCTACGCGCACGGGCTCGGCGCATCGCGAACCGTGCTCGGATTGCTGACGAGCGGGTCCTTGGTCCCGTACACACTTGCAGCGCTCGCCGTCTCGCGCTGGGTCCATCGGTGGGGAGCCATTCGGAGCGCGATTATCGGCTTACTTCTCTGTGCAGCATCGACGCTGGTGGTACCGTCGATTCACGACCTGCTCCTGCTGGGCCTCTCCCAGGCGGCAAGTGGGCTGGGACGCGGGCTCAGCATGCCGGTGCTGCTCGGGTTGAGCATCCAGAACATCGCGTCGTCGGAGAAAGCGACGGCCATGGGGGTTTTCCAGGCCATCTACGCGATCGGGATGTTTCTGGGGCCAGCGCTCGCCGGAGTGCTGGCGGACTCTCTCGGTCTGACGTCGGCCTTCTCGATCAGCGCACTGATGTGCACCGCCGCGGTCGGACTCCTGATCCTCGAGAAACGAGCGGCGACAAAACCGTGAGGTGACCTCGCCGCCCGATTGGTTCGGTTGATCGACTCACGGGGCGGGACATCTCCCGCCCCGTTCAGGCTTGCTGGGTGGAGCTCGGCGACCGCGGCTTCAGCGCGAGACGTTCGGCCCACGCCCGCGGCTCGCGTTAGCACGTCCGTGCGGCTCGGGCGTCGGCGTGGCGCTCGCAACCGCTGACCCTGCCGTGGTCGGGGTATTGGTCACCTCGTTGTCATCCTTGCCCTGATTCTGGTGCGCTGCACCTGCCTCGGGGCCGTGCGCGTGCGGCGTTACCGACGCGACGGGCGTTGCGCTGGCATCCACGAGCTTGAGCAACGCGGTGTACTGATCGTACAGGCTCGTGTAATCGGCGTCGGAGATGTGGCCTGACTGCCGCAGCGCGTTGAGCTCGTGGGCGAACGCGTCGAGAATATTGCCAGCGGTTTGTGTATCGCCACGCTCTATCGCTGCAACCGCGGCATCCAGCTTGGCACTGAGGCCCTCCTCTGGCCCGTGGCCATTGCTGCCGGGAACAGCGGTGTCAGTAGCCAGCATCTTCACACCGGCCTCCAGCGTCGCCACGGCCGATGCGACCGGGGATGATAGCGGCTTCATAGTGGCATTGGGTGTCGCGCCGTTCCGGACATGGGGCCCGTCGGCATCATCCGAGGTGCCCTTCAGGCTACCCCGGGGTACTGGCGTCGGGGCGCTGCTCGCGGGCACGGCAACGTGCAACGAGCTGGCAGCACCGTTCACGACGATCTGGACTGAATGAAGCGGAGACGTCGGCGGTGCGGATTCAGAAGCGTAGACAACACCGCCGCCGACGACGGACAGGGCGAGAAAGATCGCGACGATAACAGGAAGCATTTTGTGTTTCCCCCTCGCTCCCACCAATAGGATCATTCATGACCATCAAACGAAAGCCGACACGGTTTGTTACAGATCCCGAACCCGACCTGCTCTGACGGGACAAGGTGAGGCGTGGGCGGGTCACCGCGCAAGAGCCGATATCAATCGCAGCTCGTGTCGGGTGATCCGGTAGCTGCCAGGGCGTCGGGCTAGGGCGCCGCAGCGCGCTTCGCCAGGTAGCGCTCGCACCATTCGGTTGCCAGCCGCGCAACCTCCTCGAGCGCGCCTGGCTCTTCGAAAAGGTGAGTTGCGCGAGGGACGATGACGAGCTTCTTAGGCGCGGAAATCCGTTCGTAGGCCTGCTCGTTCAGTGCGATGACCGGCTGATCGTAGCCCCCAACGATCAGGAGGGTTGGTGCGGTTACGCGGGCAAGGGCGTCGTTGGCGAGGTCGGGTCGTCCCCCCCGCGAGATCACGGCGCCAATGGCCCGTCCTTCCTCGGCCGCCGCGACCAGCGCGGCACCTGCCCCGGTACTCGCACCAAAGTATCCGATCGGCAAGGCTTTCGTTTCGGGTTGATGACGCACCCAGGCGGTAATGGCGCGCAGGCGACGGGCGAGCAGCGGAATGTCGAAGACGAAGGCACGATTTTCGGCCTCACGCTCGGTGAGCAGGTCCGGCAGAAGCGTGGCGAATCCCGCGTCCTGGAGCACGTGGGCGACATACTGATTGCGTGGGCTGAAGCGTCCGCTGCCGCTTCCGTGCGCAAAGATTACGATCGCCTTGGAATGGGCAGGAAGAGCAAGGATGCCACGAAGCGAGACCGAGTCTGCTGGAATCTCGACCTCGCGCTCGTTCTTCGGGGTTGATCGACTCTGCACCATGCTCGTCTGAACCTCCGTTTGAGACGTAGGGCATTGCGGGCCGCAGAACCTGTGCCCGCATCACCGGCACGCCGCGTGCTTGTCTCTGCTGAAGGAGAGAAGGGTGCGTATCCTGCAGGTTGTGGGTGAGCTCGCTCCGGAGCGGTGCGGCATTGCCCATTATACGTTACGCCTCAGCCAGGAGCTGCAGGCAGAGGGCGTTGACGTGGCAATCAGCAGTCCGACCGTCTCGGCGGAGCCCGCGATTCCGTCGTTGAAACTCCGCGGATCGGACTGGACCCTCCGGACGCTGCTCGATCTGGTCGCGATGGCTCGACGCCGAAAAGTCGACTGGATTCACCTGCAGTACGCGCCAGGGGCGTACCGCCACCGTCGGATTGTCGCGATGCTGCCCTTCATTGCAAAGCTCGTCCCGGGAGCGCCTCGGATCGCGGCCACGGTCCACGAGATCGGGGGATGGCCGCTCCGGGTTCCAGCCGCGGTCGAGCCGCTGACTCGGCGCGTCTTCTCGGTAACTGAGCGGGCTGGCTGGTTTGATCGAGAGGCGCTTGCTCTGATGAGTATGAGCGATCTGCTGATCGTCACGAACCCTGATCACCTCGAGACACTGCAGGCTCGTTCTCCACGAGTCGCACGACGCGCACGGATGATCCCGGTCGGACCGAATGTGAGTCCGGAAGTGGACGGAGGGATGTCACGTGAGGACGCGCGAAGACGACTCGGAGTCGGCGGTCGTTTCATCGCGATCTTCTTCGGCTTTGTCCATCCGGTCAAAGGACTCGAGACGCTGCTTCACGCGATGCGCGGCGCTCGGGCGGTTCACGCGTCGCTGACGCTCTGGATCACGGGTGGTGTTCGCAGCCTCGCGTTGCCCGCGGGCGAAGCCGACCGGTACGAAGCCCGGCTGCGGCAGATGGTCGCGGAGCTGGGCTTGAGTGGTGCTGTGGAGGTGACTGGCTACCTCCCCGACGCGGACGTCTCCTGTCGGCTGCGTGCAGCGGATCTGGCGGTCCTGCCCTTCAACCACGGAGTGACGCTGAAGAGCGGCTCTCTTGTCACCTGCCTGAGCTATGGACTTCCGGTTCTCGCGACCGCTGGCGGCCGACTCGGTCCGCTGCGGCACGGCGAAAGTATCTGGCTGGTTCCACCGCGAGATCCCGATGCGCTGGGCGAGGCGCTCTGCCGCCTCGCGTCTGACTTCACCCTGCGCCAGAATCTGGGTCGGGCTGCTGCGGAGATCGCGTCGGAGTTCAGCTGGTCGCAGATTGCGCGACGCCACCTCGAGCTCCTCTCCGATACACGGGAGAAGCACCGTTCAGCCGTCGTGTCCAGCACGGACGAGTAGGCTGGCTGTCTCTCCGAGCTGTCAGCCGTGTCCGGCGCGCCCGCGAAGCAGCGAGAGGCCCATGGCGGCGATACACAAGGCGATGGTCAAGCTGTAGACGTCCCGATAAGCCGCAACGAACGGGATGACCAGTGACGCGGTCATAGCCTGGTACACCCGGACGCGCGCCGCGAGCAGGGTCGCGGCGAAGGCGATGCCGCTGGAGAGACCGAGATTCCGTGTGGTCGCGAGAATACCACTCGCGACACCCAGCTTGTCGCGCGGTGCTGCACCCATGATCGCGCTGTCGTTGGGCACGATGAAGAGACCCATTCCCAGGCCGACAAGGAGCATCGCCACCATCGCCGCGGGATAGCCCATCGCCGGGGTGATCCGGGTAAGAACCACGGCTCCTGACGAGGCGATAACCATTCCGATCGGTGCCAGCACGTGAGATCCAACACGATCCGAAAGCGGCCCCCCGATCATCGAACCGGCCGCGAGCGCAATCGGAAGGGCAGTCATTCCGAGGCCCGTCTGCGTGGGCGAGAACCCGAGCGCCTGCTCGAGATAGAATGGCATCAGGAAAGTTACCGACGACATCGCGCTGTACGCGAACACCTTGGCAGCGTTTGCCCCGGCAAAGACGCGTCCCCGGAAGAGTGCCAGATCGATCGTCGGGTCCGCGGTGCGACTCTCGACGACGACGAACACGGCGAGGAACACCAGCGCGGGTAGTGCGAGCCAGCGAAACGTGCTCGCGGATGGGTTCTCGCCGACACCGCGAGTAAGCGTCAGAAGCAGACCGGTCAGCGCGGCCGACAGACAGATTGCCCCCGGCAGGTCGAGCGGACGACGCGTGCCTGCGCGTGGAGGATCGGCGATGATCGTGTAGGCGAGGAGAAAGCCGGTCAATCCGATGGGAATATTGACATAAAACACGGACCGCCAGCCGAGCCAGCTCTGCAGGAACCCGCCGAGGGTCGGCGCGATGGTGAAGGCAGCGGAGACCGATGTTTCCAGGAAAGCGATCGCCGTCCCGCGCTGCTGGCTGGGAAACACCCCGGTCACCAGTGCCATGCTGTTTGCAACGAGCATCGCCGATCCGAAACCCTGGATCACCCGAAAGAGGATCAACGTGAGCGCGCTGTTGGCCAGCCCGCACAGTGCCGATCCCAGTACAAAGACGGCGAACCCGGCCAGATAGATCGAGCGTCGTCCGAAGACGTCGGTCATACGCCCGAACGTCCCGAGTGTGCTCGTCGACGCGAGCTGATAAGCAATGGCAATCCAGCCGATCGTCGGAATGTCCACCCGGAACACGCTCGAGAGCAAGGGCAGCGTCACGTTGACGATGCTCGAATCCATCGCCCCCGTGAAGGTTCCCAGACAGACGGTGCCCAGGACGAGCCACTGGTAATCTGGGCGCTCGCGCAAACGGTGACGCAGCCCAGGGCGAGCCAGCTCCTCGTCGCGAGGGATATTCGAGAATAATCGCACTGGAAACCGGCTAGCCCCCGATTCGCACGTACTTCTGCAGCTTGTTCTGGGCGGTGACTTCGCTGACGTAGATGTCGCCCCGTGAATCCACCCAGATACTGTGCGGCGAGTCCGTGAACTGATCGGGTGCGTCGCCCTTCGATCCCCAGCGGGTAAGGATCTCGCGATCGAGCGTCATAATCGTGATCTGCTGGCGTGCCTCGGCGAGGTAGAGGACGTCGTCCTTGACGAAGACCTGCATGGGTGCCTTGAGATCATCCCACTCGCCGAGGTAGGCTCCCTGGCGATTGAAGAGCTGGATCCGGTTGTTCTCGCGGTCGCAGACGACGACGCGGTCGCGCGGATCGACCCAGACGTCGTGTGGCAGTGCGAACTGACCGGGCCCGGTGCCCTCCTCGCCCCAGGACGCCAGCAACGTTCCATCGGCGGCAAATCGGTGCACGCGTCGCTGGCCATAGCCATCGGAGACGTACATCTCCCCATCCGGAGCTACGACGGCGCGCGTTGGCTGGTTGAATGGCTGGCCGGGTGGCCCCGGCTGGTTAGGCGTTCCCCAGCTCTGGAGAGGCTTTCCATCGGTCGACCAGCGGGTGACGAGGTGCATATCACGGTCAGTCAGGTAAAGCTCGTCGCGCGGGCTCATCCAGATACCGTGCGGATGCTTGAACTTGCCCACTCCCCACGCGCCGAGGAGCTTGCCGTCTCGATCGAGGACGATGACGCGCGGGTCCGGCAGTCGGTTGAAGACGTAGACCCGGTCGTCCGAGTCGCAGGCAATCCCGGAGACGACGCCAAAGGCAGTGACGCCCCCGGCCCGTCGTCCCCACTGCTTGTCGACCTCGTAGGTGTATCTGCCGCTGCCGACGATCGTTCGCGTCTCCATTCTCAATCCGTCCTTTCATCTGCGAACCTTTTCAGGGCATGGGTCACGAGGGCTGATCGCTCCTCCGAATTTCACGCACCCGTCGCCTCGGCCGTCGAGCCCGATTCCGCGGGCTTCTCCTCCTGGCGCCGTGCGCGCTCCTCGCGCTCGCGTAGCCAGCGATGGATCTCGTCGAGGGCAGGTGGTGAAACGTAGAACACCTGGATGTCCTTGGGGAACTGGATGCCGTGCTCTTCCTGGATCAGGAGAATCGCCGACTCGCCTGGCATCAGCGTATCGTTAATCCGCTTCGCCATGATATCGAACCGCTGACGCGTCGCCTCCCGATAGCCATTGACCGCCAGGTCGAGCACCTTACGGCTCGTGAGACCGGCCATCAAACACCGCTGCCAGTCCACGCTCTCGGCGAAGAGCTCGCTATCTTCAAGCGATTCCACCTTGGCGTCTGCCTCGACATACTCAGCGATCAGCGCGTGGCTGCGCGGATTGATCTGCTGGATCAGCTTAACGCCATCGGCGCCAGATTGGAAGACGCCCTCGTGATAAATTCGGGCGATCGGTCCGGTGCGCTCGACGAGTCGACGGATCTGATTGCGAACGCCCGCCCAGTAGCGTTCGAGCATACCGACGTAATCGGCTGGTGGCTCCGATGGAGAAAAGACGAGGGGGACAAGAAAGATCTTTCGAGTGCCCGCGAACGACTCCGCGGTCGGACGCTCAATTCTGCCTAGTTCTTGTGACATTGGACGTGCTCCGTCGGGGTCGTAGGATGTTGCTCGCCGACGTTCAGACCGGTGTCGGCAGCACTACCAACACATGATAGTGTGCGATGCGGCGCATTGCCACTGTCGGGCGTCGCATCTCGGGAAGAGACCGTCCTTGTTCCGCGGGGCAACCGAGCGCTTTCATCCGGGGGCCTATCCTCCTGTGCACAGGAGAAGGAGGCGAATTGGCTCATCTGGGCCCGCCCAAACGTCTGACTCGGTGCAGGTCTGCACAGCGCAGGAAATCTCCTCCCTCGCGTCGGGACGAGAGGCTTCTGGGGCGAGGGAGATCGACTTACTGCTGGTCCCTCACCTCCTCCCCTCTCCATCTTCGAGCAAGAGCGGAGGAGGCCGGCACAGTCAGTCAGCAGAGGTGGAGAGGGGAGTGACTCGAGCCCCTATCTTTCTGCGTAGGACCACCGGGCACCTGGCGGCGTGGCACTGGGACCAGACGGCGTTGTTCGACGATCGAGGAGACCGTCTAACGGCCGCAGCGCGCGGGCGAGACCGGGCGTCTGGCGTGTTTCCTGGCTCGCCGTGGTCAGTCCGCAGGCGAAGACGAGACGCACGTTGTCGATGTACCACGCGGTCGGCTGGAGGTCCTGGTCGCCTGCTGCGAAAAATTGGACTGTCACCGCCTGATTGGCATAGGCAGACGCGTTCGAGATGGGCAGGCGAATCGTCGTCCAGCTCGAGTATCCGCTATCGCTGCTGCTGATCGACCGAGAGACAATCAGGTCGTTCGAAGCATCGACGACACCAGCGATGAACTGATCGCCCCCGTCGGCGTCGTGCGCGCCCATGATCACATCGAAGTAGAATGCGCCCGTTTGGGCCCACGCTGGCACATTTGAAGTCTGCACAACCCCAGCAGGTTGCTGTCCGGCAACGCTATCAACCGGCATCTCGACCGAGTACGAGCCGTCAGACGCGGTACCCGAGACGCGGGTGGCCATCCCCGACAGCGTCCACGGCGCGGTTCCGCTCTCGAAGCTCGGATTGACGACGACCTGAGTGCTGCAGGGCGTGGGGCTGGGAGTGGCGGTTGGGGATGATGTTGGCGTCGCGGTCAGGGATGGGCTCGGCGTAGATGAGGGGGCCACTGTGGGCGAAGCCGTCGGTAGAGGTGAGCCATTCGCGAACACGATCGGCAGGAACAGGGTGTTCCCGCTGCCAACGCTGGCTGCCCTGGCCGGGGCTACGATGACCAGAACTGCGATCGCCAATAGTCCGGATATCGCGGGAGAATGAAGGTGAGGTGGGATCGCAAGACCGTCCTCCGTGAAGAAGATAACGGATGTGTGGGCGTGAAAGTGCCGTACTGATGCGCCGATCTGGCCAGCACGCACCGCGAAGGATCACACTCATCAACGTCCAGCACCCGGAAGGGTGTATGATTGCCTCTCGGCCTATCATACGAGCTTTTCCGGTAGGACGAACCCTCCCCTCAGCACTAGGTCAGTAGTCCTGCTTCTACTCGACGACCGGCTCCTCCTGGCAGCGCCGGTAGAGCTCGTCGAAGTCACGGGAGCCGTCGTCCTCGCGAACCTCCAGGCGCACGCCCGGGGCAAACCCGCGCAGGTGGCCGAAGTAGAACGCCTCGTGACGCTGCTGCTCATTGGCAAAGTGCCAGCGCAGGCCGCTCGAATAGACGACGGTCGAGATGCGCCGAACTGGCGGGGCAGGCGGTGACGAGCGCAGTGCCTCGATCGCGGCTGGATCTGGCGAGACCCCCAGCCCCGGACCGCTCGGGACAAGCATCCACCCGTCGACCATCTTCGGTGCAGGCGCGACGTCGCGGACCCAGAGATCGTGCGCGGCGAGGTGCGAGAGCAGCCCTTCGTCGCAGGTCGAGGCGAGGTGGGCAATCCAGGCGGCGCGGAGCGCAGTCCCGACGGTCTGGATCCAGAATGGCTTGCGGAACTCATGAGCGACCCCGGCGAGCGAGCGCAGGCGGTCGACGTCGCCGCCGCCGAGAACGTACCCGTCGAACATCTGCTCGCGAAGCTGAACGGGGCCGGGCACGCCGGGATCGAAGCTGCGATCGGACACCACGTGGCAGCAGCCACCGCCGTAGTGCCCGACGATCGGCCGATCGACCGAGCGACGGATGATCTGGTAGCCCTCGACGTCGCGCTGGGGGATCGGCGACTCGAACCCGCCGACGCAATCGTACTGGGCAAGCGCCTTCAGGACCGGGAGGGCGAGGCCCGCCTCCCGCAGGTGCCCGTTGAAGTCGAGCCAGAGCCGAAATCCTTTTGGCGCGACCTCGGCCGCCGCGGCGACCTGCTCGCGCGGATCCCACCAGGGACGACACTTGAACTTGTAGCTGGTGTAGCCGAGTGACGCGGCCTGGCGAATCTGCTGCGCCAGGGTTTCGGGCGGAAGATCGATCGTCCAGTAGGCAAAGGGGACACGCGAGCGGACCTGGCGGCCCATCAGAACGTGCGCCGGCACGCCCAGCGCCTTGCCGACCGCGTCGAAGCAAGCCATCTGAACGCCGTCGTGTCGTGCCTGGTGGAGCGCGACCAGCGCATTCTGGCCAACCCACACCGAGGGATCAACCGGGTTGCCGAGGTCGTCGCCATATCCTTCGATTCCATTCTCGAGCTCGACGCGGTAGAGCGTCACGCGCGTTCCGTGGGTCGTCGCGCGCAGCATATGTGGCGCAACCTCGGGGATAAACGTCATGTTCAGAGGAATCGTCTCGATCCGAGCAATCTTCATCGGCATCCTCCCTGGATAAATCTGGGTGCCGTGGCATCAGGATTGCAGCCGCTCGTTCGGGCGGAGAAAACCGGTGCAACGACAGCCTGTTGAATCGCGCAGCCTCCAGTCGGTCGGCTATGACCCGGCGCGCCAGATACTCGAGATTCAGTTTCGAACGGGACGCGTGTACCGCTACCTCGGCGTTCCGCCGGAGGTCTATCAGGCGCTCCTGCACGCTTCCTCGCTCGGCGCGTTCTTCAACGCCAGGATCCGCGACCAGTACCCCACCGAGCGGATTGCCTGAGCGGGCTCATCGACTCTAGCGGAGCTTCGCCCGCAGCACGGAACTCCGTACCTACCTATCCGCGCAACGTGCCGAGCGAATCCCTTTGACCTGACGGTCGGGTGACTTTGCTCCAGCAACGGACCTGACTACAATACACACGCGGGCGGCTCGATTTCCAGCAGAACAAACCATCGGTCGCGAGATCGATTTTCGGCATCTGGCATGAGGGTGAGGACTCGTGCTATTCCAGCGACGACACCGATCACACGGAGTACAGCAGGCGAGGCGGCGTGGCAGGACATACGCGAATTGACGTCGACGGCGAAGATTTCTTGATCAATGGCGAACCGACCTACGCGGGTCGCTGGTGGCAGGGGCACCGCGTCGAAGGGCTGCTTTTCAACTCGCGGATGGTGCAGGCGATATTCGACGATCTCAATCCGGATACGCGTGACCGCTGGGCCTATCCGGATACCGGGACCTGGGATGCCGAGCGCAACGTGACCGAGCTCGTCGAGATGCTGCCCGAATACTGTCGGCACGGTCTGCTCGCGGTCACACTGAACCTGCAGGGTGGCTGCCCAGAGAGCTACGGCAGGATTCAGCCGTGGATCAACACCGCGTTCACCGCCTACGGCGAGCTGCGCCCCGCGTATCTAGATCGACTGAAGCGCGTGCTCGAGCGGCTCGACGCGCTGGGGATGGTCGCGATCGTCGGCCTGTTCTACTTCGCGCAGGACGAGCGACTGCTCGACGAGGCGGCGGTGCGTCGCGGCGTCGACAACGCCGTCGGCTGGCTGCTCGACAACGGATTTGGCAACGTGATCGTCGAGGTCAGCAACGAGTGCGACGTGCCGCGCTACGAGCACGAGATCCTCCAGCCCCAGCGAGTCCACGAGCTGATCGAACAGGTGAGGTCGACGACGCGCAATGGGCGACGGCTGCTGGTCGGAACGAGCTATCGCGGGCGGAGCGTGCCGGGCGAGAGGGTCGTCGGGGTGTCCGACGTCATTCTTCTGCACGGCAACGGCGTGACCGATCCAAGCTTCATCGGCGAGATGGTTCGGCGGACGCGCGCGCTCGCGACCTATCGCCCGATGCCGATCGTCTTCAACGAAGACGATCACTACGACTTCGACAGGCCAGTCAACAACCTGACCGTGGCGCTGGCCAACCACGCGTCGTGGGGCTACTTCGACGCTGGTCCGGGAGCTGGCGGATTCTCCGCGCGCTCGGACTACGTCGAGGGTTTCCAGAACGTTCCGGTGAACTGGCGGATCAACACCGATCGCAAGCGCGCCTTCTTTGGCCTGATCAGATCGATCACCGGGCTGGCTGGCTGATATCGCCCGGGACGGGATTCACGCGGAAAAACAGGAGCGCAGGCGATGCCAGCGGTTTCCGTCTACCTCGAGCTTGGCTCGAAACGGGTGTTCGCGGCCGCGGTCGATTGGCCGGGCTGGTGCCGATCCGGGAAAGACGAGCGACAGGCGCTCGACGCGCTTGTCGCTGCCGCGCCTCGCTACGCTCCGGTTGCCGAGGAAGCGGGCATCTGGTTCCCGGGCACGATTGATCTCAGCTTTCAGGTCGTCGAAAGGCTCCCAGGATCGACCACGACCGACTTCGGGGCGCCCGCGGCGATCGCCACCCTTGATTTCGACCCATTGACCGCGGTGGATGCTACGCGATTGGGCACGCTGCTGGGTGCGGTCTGGAGGACCTTTGATCGTATCGTCGAAGCAGCTCCGGCTGAGCTACGCAAGGGACCTCGCGGTGGCGGGCGCGACCGCGATGAGATTGTTGCGCACGTGCTCGGGGCCGAGGCGATGTACGCGCGGAAGCTCGGGATTCGGCACCGGGAGCCGGCGGTCGGCGACCACGCCGCCATCGCGGCCCTCCGCGCTGAGATCGTTCAGACCTTCCGGGCGGCGATCGACGGGCGATCGGTCGTCGAAAAGGGCTGGCCACCGCGCTACGCCGCGCGCCGCATTGCCTGGCACGTCCTCGACCATGCCTGGGAGATCGAGGAACGGAGATAGTAGCTGGGCGTACTGCAGCCTGTACCTTCCCTCGCAGGCACTTTCCTGGTGCGTCGCCGTCGTCCATGGTCAGCCGCGTCCGCTCGCAATGAACGTCGCACGTTCGCACGTTCGTAGAAAGCGGTGCGCAGGTGGTCAAGCGATGGCTCGTCGCCCGGTAATCACTCGTACGCCGCATCTTGCTCGAACGGGAACAGCGGCCGACGGCGACGGTGGTAGCTGAAGAATGAGAGGTCCGAGGTGGTTACGCCGGGCGTGTTGACCAGGATGATCTGCGCGGCGATGGGCTCGTAGGCGGGACGCGGCGAGACGACGCCCTTGGCCACGACAACCTGCTTCCACTCGGGCCGAATACCCAGCGAGTACATCTGCTCGATGCTGGTGTTGCCGATACGACGGCTGGTCAGCACGAGCGTGTGATCGTCGGTCGTCTCGAGGACGACGGTCGTGCCCGCGTTGAAATAGCGCCCGCCGCCGTGGATCGGCCGCCGCTCCTCGAACTGCCCGTCGGAGATCAGCCGAACGCGGCCGGTCACCTCGACCGGATCGCCGTGCAGCCGGTCGGTCTTGGCGCCGACGCGGAGCGTCAGCGTCGAGCCGACGCCGGCCGCGACGCACCGCGACACGGCCTCTGGATCGAACAGCGTCTGGAGGTAGCTACGCACGCCGAGGCGCCTGGCTTCGGCCAGCAGGATCGTCGAGTCGGCCGGGCTTCCTCCGCCGATGTTGTCGCCGACGTCCATCAGGACGACCGGACCGCGTGGCGCCGAGGCGGCGAGCTTCAGGGCTTCGGTTGGCGACGGCGTATCGCCGATGAACTGGTCGCGTCGCTCCCACGCGCGGCGGGCTAGCCAGCGCGCGGCCTCGCGAGCCGCCAACGGATCGCCGTCGTGAACGGCCAGGAACGACATCCCCATCTCCGGTACGTCGGCGTAGGGATATCCTTCCGCGACGCTGGCCGAAAGCATCCCCGGCCGTGCGATGACCGCCTCGCAATCGGCCATCACGCTCTTCATCGGCTCCTCGCCGGTGAACTGCTTGACGATGTTGATGACCAGCGGCGGTGTTTCCAGCGCCTGCACGGGATGGATCTCGCCTTTGATCGTGCGCACGATCAGCTCGGCGCATTCGATCGCCCGTGGGGCCGGATCGAGGTGCGGGTTCGTGCGGTAGAACGTCGTGACGGTCACGTTCTCGATCATTCGCCGAGTCATGTTGCCGTGCAGGTCGAGCGCCAGGCCGATCGGCACCTCTGGCCCGACCAGCGCGCGGACCCGGGTGGCGATCTCGCCGTCGGCGTCGTGATACTCCTCCGAGACGGCCGCGCCGTGGTTCGCCAGCAAGACCCCGTCCCACGGGCCGTTTTGCTTGAGCAGATCGAGCATCTCGCCGACGATGCGATCGAAGGCATGCTTGGTGATCATGCCGCTCGGCTCGGTCTGCGCGTAGAGCAGAGGAACGACATCGAATCCGAACCGCTCGCTCGCCTCGAGAAAGCCGGCGACGGTGCTGTGGGAGCCCTGGTATCGTCGGACGATCTCGTCGCCGCGCGCGATGCCGCTCGCCTCGAACTGCTGATAATCCGTCGGAGTCGGAGCGAACGTATTGGTCTCGTGGGAGAAGCCAAGCAGTGCGAGCCGCATCGTAGGACCTCCGTGGCTGATCAGATCTTCTAAATATCCAGGATGAGCCTCACTCGCGCGGGCGGGCCGGGCTCGACGGCGATCTCGTGATAGGTGACTGCCTTCACCAGCGGACCGAGCCGCCGGTGACGGCCCGGATCGAATCGCTCACCGTGCAGGCGCGCGTCCAGTCCATTCGGGGAGAGGGACACGCACGCTCGGGCCGGCAGAAATCCCTCGGCGTCGATCAGGTAGAGTACCTCCTCGAGCAGACCGACGAGCAAGCGTGCTTGGTCGCTTCCCTCGACGTGTATGGAGCGCTCCTCGACAGGGCGAATCTGGCGTAGGTCGAACGTCACGGCGATGAGCGCGCGAACGGTCCTGGCGAACGCTTCGTCCAGCGATGGGCCCCACGCCGCGACGGCGACGTCAGCAGTGTGAGGAAGAAGACGAAAGCCGGCCCGGCTCATCCCTTGACGACGACCCGCGGTCGCAGGCGTGCCACCTTGCGGGCAATTCCAGCCTGCTCGCAGACGTCCACGACATCGGCGACGTCTTTATAGGCAAGCGACGCTTCCTCGGCCAGCGCGCCAGGGCTGGGCGTCCGCACGAGAATACCGCGGCGCGCGAGCTCGGCGACGAGGTCGACACCCCGCAGCTGCTTCTTGGCGGCAGAGCGCGACAGGTGGCGACCGGCACCGTGACAGATCGAGCCGAAGGTGTCGGTCATTGCCTGCTCGGTTCCGACCGCGACAAACGAGTAGCGCCCCATGTCTCCGGGGATCAGGACCGGCTGTCCAACGGGCCGGTACCGTTCGGGAATCTCCGGATGGCCCGCCGGGAAGGCACGCGTCGCGCCTTTCCGGTGAACGAGCACCGTCTCCTCGCGTCCGTCGATCGTATATCGCTCGAACTTGGCGACGTTGTGCGCGACGTCGTAGACAATCTCGAGGTCGACCGCGCCAAAGACCTCGCGGAATGCCCGGCGTGCGCGGTAGGTCAAGCCCTGGCGATTGTTGAACGCGAAGTTCGCCGCCGCTTGCATCGCGCCGAGGTAGCGCTGTCCCTCGGGGCTCTGAATCGGGGCACAGGCGAGCTGTCGGTCCGGCAGGGTGATGCCGTAGCGGCGCATCGCCTCGCCCATCAAGTCGAGGTAATCCTGGCAGACCTGGTGGCCGAGGCCGCGCGACCCGGAGTGAACGAACACGCAGACCTGCCCGACCTCCAGCTCCATCGCGGCAGCCGCGACGCGATCGTAGATCTCGTCGACGACCTGGACCTCGAAGAAGTGATTTCCAGAGCCGAGCGTTCCAAGCTGATTGAACCCGCGATCGATTGCCCGCTTGCTGACGGCGTCTGGATCTGCTCCCTCGAGCCGGCCCCGAGATTCGATCATCTCCAGGTCCGCGCGTGTCGCGTATCCGTGCTCGACCGCCCACTCGACCCCGAGTGCAAGCACGGCCGTCACGTCGCGTCGCTCGATCGGCAGGCCATCGTGAACGCCCACGCCGGACGGGATCGCCCGGAAAAGCGCATCGGCCAATCGCTCCTTCTGGCGTTCGAGGTCAGCATCGCGCAGCGGGGTTCGGAGGAGCCTGACGCCACAGTTGATATCGAAGCCGATGCCGCCGGGCGACACGACGCCGTCCCTGGCCCGGACCGCGGCGACGCCGCCCACGGGAAAGCCGTAACCCCAGTGGCAGTCAGGCATCGCCAGCGCTGCCCCCACGATTCCGGGCAACGACGTGACGTTGGCAAGCTGCTCGAGGGCCGGGTCGGAGCGCAGCTCTTCGAGCAACGTCGCGTTGGCTACGAGGATGGCGGGAACACGCATGTGGGACCGCGCGCTCGCCGGAATCCGGTAGCGGCACGGGCCGGCCGGCTCCAGCGGCAAGGGGCCTCGGGGCGCTCTTGGCGCTTCGGTCGCGTGTCCACCGGCTGGCGACTCGTCCACGTGACTCATTCCCTCCCTGGGTGCAGGCGGGTCGACCGTATCAGTCGCACCCGCCAGGTAATCGGCGACGGCCTCGCGAAAGGCATTGCGCTCGGCGCGCTTGGATGCGCGTTTATCGGCGAGCTTGATCTCGCGTTTCTCGCGTCGTTCCTTCTTCGTCGCGCTCATGGCTCCGACAGGATTATTCCCGCGACAGCAGGACGTTCATTCGACATCGAGTTTAGCACACGGCTGCTCAACGAGGCAGCACCGGATCATCTCGTAAACGCAGATCCCAAATGCCATCGCGACGTTCAGCGAATTGCCCATGCCATACATGGGAATCTCGACGACGACGTCGGCAAGGGACAGTACCTCATCGTCGACTCCCTGTCGCTCGTGGCCCAGTACCAGGCAGAGTGGAAAGCGGTACTGAGCGCACGTGTAATCGACGCTGCGACGTGTCTGCTCGAGCACGACGATCTGAGTACCGCTGGACTTCAGCTCTCGAATGACTTGGACCGTGTCGGGCCGATACTCCCAGGGAACATACTGGACAGTATGGATCGCCGTTTTGGCGATGACGCGACCGGCGCGCTCGGCGATCCAGGAAGGCCTGGTGTCGCCCGGGACCGGCGGGTAACCGGTGATCCCGCAGAGATACAGCTTCCGGACTAGCGCCGCGTCGCTCAGTCGAAAGATCAGCCCGACGTTCATCAGGCTGCGGATGTTATCGCAGACGACGAAGATCGGGTGGCGCGGCAGTCGTGCGAACTCTTCTGGACTCGGCTTTCGGGCAACGAGCTCGGCCGTGGTCAGCTTTTCCATTGCGTTCAGAAAAAGTATACCGCGCCGGACAGCGGTCGCGCGTCAGTTTTGGGGCGCGACGAGATCAGCGCGAACCGCGAGGCGCCGGGTGTAGTCGTTCAGGCTCGGAGCCCACTCACCCGCGCAGGTTATCAGCACGACGGAGGCCCGACCGGTTGGGCGTAGCACCGAGAGATCGTCTGGAGATACGATCCGAACCTGCACCACGCGGTACTCGAAGCGCTGTTCCCTGCTGAAGACACGGATCGTGTCGCCAACGCGCACGCGATGCAGGTCGCGGAATATGCTGCCGTCGTGACGGCTCTCCACGTGGCCGAGCAGGACGGCAGTACCCACCTGCCCGGCTCCGGCGGTGAACTGGCCGTGTCCGACCTTGAACGATGGCACCTGCCAGGTTTTCTCGCCGCCGCTCTCGATCAGCGGTGCAGGTACGACCTCCGCCACGAGGTTGATACTTGGAATCTGCAGTCGCGTGATCGGGAGCCACTGGACGTTGGCACGCGGGGGAACGATCCGCGTCGCCGTCGGTTCCGCCGTGGCTGACGGGATGACCACGTGGCCACCGGCCGAGGGGAACCGAGAGACCGTCTCGGGTGGCGCCGGTCGATGGGACGTCGGAACGCGGCTGGCGCTGTCGCGAACGGCCGTCGGCGTGGGGGGATGGGGGGTTGGATTCGGCTGTGCTTCGAGCGGGAGAGGCGTCGGCGATGCCGCCAGTCGCGGCGAATCCACCAGGACCCTCGCCGCCGAGTGCTGCCTGGGCTGGCGCTCGCTCGCGTGGACGGTCCGCGGTGACGCGGTATCGTTCCCGTGGCGCGCGAATTGACCGGCGGGCTCGAGGGCGAGGAGCGCGAAGCTGGCGACGACGAGCAGCGTCGCGATGCTGGAAGCCAACGGTCGCATCTTGTGCTCTCCGTTCGCGTCGGGTCTGCCGGGCGGGAGGCAAGATGCTTGCCATAAAGTGAGCACGAGCTCCGGACGCTGGAGGTCACGACGTGGTGCGCGTCTTTTTCAAGAATGGCCACGAGGGAGCCGTAACGGCGGCGACAACGGTCAAGGTCGAACGGGACGCCAACTACACGATGGTGCAGCCACTCGTCCTGGTGTGCTACGACGCGGCACGCAACGAGGTCGGACGGTTCAAGTGGGACGAGCTCATCGGCTACGCGATTGAATGATCGGGCACCGGTTGGAACCTCGTGGGCGGACGCCCGATCCGCAGACCAGCCGGATGGTCGGACGTGGGCCCCACAGATGGGTAATTTTGACCGACCGGCATGAGGTATCTCTCTCATTCGCGAGGTGCCGTCGCAGACCGACAATGTGGCATAGGGCCAGCTCGAAGTACCCTGACCCAACCGGGTCTCCGCCTCGCGCTCGCCCGGATCTCGTGAGAGGAGTTGTTCGTCGTGAGCCGTCTGACCAGTGTGATCCGTTCATCCCAATGGGAGTATAAGACACTCTCGCTCCACCCTCGGGACATGATCATCCTGGAGGATGGAGTCCCGAGTGTTCAGATCACCGCCGGAGTTTCGCCGATCGTAGCCTTTCATACGATGGCGCAAGATCTCGGAGAGGACGGCTGGGAACTGGTTTCGACCGACGGATTCAAATACTGGGTGTTCAAACGTTCGGTGACGTCGCGCCGAGCTCCGCACGACGACGAAGCAACCTGAGTCTCTGGGCAGCGCGGGACGGAGCGACGATTACCTGCGGACCGTCCCGCGTCGCGGTGCGTTCGTCCTGGCGAAAGGGTGGCACCCACATATGCGAACAACGCGGGCGGCCGGCAGCACCGGAACTCCGGAGCTTTCGCGCACCGCTGCGCCCTGCTGGAGTGCGTCGGAGCGGTTCCGATGCCCGCGGTGCCCACGTCCCAAAATCAGCCGTTTCACCGGACCTCTCGGCCCTTCTCGGGTGCCCGACGACGTCCGCGAGCGCGAACCGAATCTCGGGCACTGCTTCGACCAGGCCGCCATGACGGACTTCTCCGCGCATCCCAGCCGCGCAATGACGGTGTGCGCCGGGGGTCACCTGGATAACGACGATTGGCGCTCGAGACAAGGGCGCGTGACGATACCCGGGCGCGCGAGGAGCTAGCGCGCCCGGTGCTGCCGACGATCTTCGTCGGTCCGAGGCTACCCGGGCAGCGTCGCGCAGTGCACCGGCGACCATTCCTGAGCTACGATCGCTGGCGAAGACGACGGAGCGCCGCGAGGACTTCGGGAGCGCGGCGGCAGGTAGCGCGGATTCGATGCTGGGACGACGACTGCTGACAACCGGGCAGACGGATCGCCCGAACAGAACCGTGTGCTTTCCTGGCGCTGGTCTGATCCGAGTATCGCCGACTTCACCCAGCCGGGCGGTGTCGTCCCGGATCCGAGCGACCGACTGGCCGCACCTCTCGGTTTTGGCGGATTGGTCCCAGAACGCAGGGAGACAGGAGGTTCCTGAAGACTGGCAGCTGCTTTGGTACCGAGGAGGGGATTCGAACCCCTATGCCCTCATCGGGCGACGGATTTTAAGTCCGCTGCGTCTGCCGTTCCGCCACCTCGGCGCGCTGGCCGCCCGCGTCGGCGTCGGCAGCCAGTATCCATAGGATACCATGGCGCGCGTGACGGCGCCAACCGCGGCGCGTTCAGAAAAGCCCGCGCACGATGAGCAGAAAGCCCAGCGCCATGAACGGAATCCCGACGATCGCGCCGATGCCGGTGATCGTTAGCAGTGCTCCGACCAGCAGCAGCACGAAGCCGATCAGGAGAGCGATGAGGCGGCCGGTGAGCGCGAGGATCGCGGTAAGAACGCGCCAGACGAACCGGATCGGCCAGAGAAGAATCTGCATGGTGTTCCTCCATCCCCACGCTGAGTGCCAGGACGATTGAGAGCCACGCTGTGGAACCGAGCGCTCAGTACCCAGACGTGATCCCCCGACGCTGAGGTACGTCCACTGTGTATGTTACCAGGATCCGCGGCGGGTCACGAATGGCTCGGGACTTGCACGCCTTTCTCTCTGCCAGGCAAAGGGTCCGTCAGGGTGGCGTTCCGATGAGCGAAGCGCGACAATCGGCCAGCCAGGGAGCACAGCTGAAATCTGAGAAGGCGCGCTCGACCGAGGTCACCGTGCGCTCCCACACGGCGGGGCAGATTATCGCGCGTGGTCGCAGCCTCGCATTTCAGTACGACCTCTCGACCGGTCACTGGATCCTGCACAGTATCGCGCCCGGCCCATCCTGGCAGTGCGGCGGCACCGGACGGGTCCGGTTGATCGATCCCGAAGGACAGATACGTGAGCGAGATGTCGCCAGTGCTGCACTCGTCTCGTGTCGCGAGGAATGGCGCGAGCAGGGTCGGGCACGGTGCTTTCAGATTCAGCGCTGCTGGCCCGATGGCCTGGCTGTATGCCAGCAATTCATATTCTGGCCGGATGGCACGGAGCTCGAGGCCGAGCTCTCGATCCGTCCCCCACGAAACTTCCGTTTTGCGCTACGATCTCTTTCGCCACTCGCACCGCCCGTCCGCTCCATGCCGAACGTATCGCTCGAGGCGACGCCCGAGCTAGCAACACCGCCGAGGCGCAGGATCAGGCCACCGGATCCCCCCTGGTCAAGACCGGGCTCGCAGGCCGAGCCGGATCGAGGTTGCGACACGGGAGACCTGGCAGCAGGTCCGTCGCGCGCGGCCGAGACGATGCAGGACGGTGCATCGCCGGGGAATGGGCAAGAGTATCTGGCCCTTCGCCTTCTCGATCTCGGCTGGTCGACGGCTGAGCCAGCCACGGTGTTACGTCTCCCGCAGGGCACGGAGGTGACGGCGACCGGACTCGCGGCGCTCGGCGATGAGGAGGGCCGCGCCTGCGTGACGTTTGGCTTTCTCGATGGAGCGCGTTCGGTTGGCGAGTACCGCGCCGTGGCGTTCACCGACACCCACGTCGGATTGCAGGCGAGCGCCGAGTTTGGCACGATCGACCTGGCACCCAGCGGCGCGACCAGCGGGTCACTCTGGCTCAGCGCGGCGCCGATCGAGCAATCCTTGCCCGGTTTCGTGTCCGTCTGGCGAGCGCGACACCCGCGACGCGACCGCCGCGGCGCACTCGTGCAGTGGCAGCCGGCCAATGGTCAGCACGGACCGTCGAGCGAGGCCCAGTTTCTTGATCGACTGGCAGCCGCCTCGGTCTGGCCGGGTGCCCTGGCGCTCGATGTCGTGACGCTCGGACTGGACTGGTCGACCGTGCCAGGCGATTGGACGCCGGATCCGCTTCGCTTCCCGCACGGCTTGCGCGCGCTCCGTGATGCGACGCGCGGTCAGGATCTGCGCGCGGGGATCCGGCTGGCTCCGTTTCTCGTCGCACGGTCGTCGAGCACGTTCCAGCAGCATCCGGGCTGGGTCGTACGCTCGCCGGAAGGAGATCCGGTCGTCGTGGAGGAGAGCGAGCCGGATGTATTCGCGCTCGATCTCAGCCAGCCTTCGGTCGTCGATTGGATCGGGGCCGTCGGCCGTCAGATTCACGACGAATGGGGCTTTGATCTGATCCAGGCGGATCATCTCGATCAGAGTGTTGTCTCTGGCTGGCACGCCAGCGACAAAGTGTCCGCGATCGAGGCGTACCGACGCGGGCTGATCGGTTTCCAACAGTCGCTGGCCGGTGCGCCATTGATCGCCGCCGACGCTCCGCTCTTCGCTTCGCTTGACCTGGTCGACGGCGTCTTGAGTGGCAGCGGAACTCTGCGCCGGGCCGACCCATCCGCGTTACTGCGTGCCTCCCTGAGCGGAATCGGGGCTCTGATCGGGCCGTCGCCGATCTCACTGTCCCTGGACGGCCAGACGATCGACGAAGCGCGGGCTGCTGCGACGATCGCCTGCTTTGGCGGAGGATTGGTGACCCTGGTGGGCGATCCTGGTGCTTTCCCACCAGAATGCACCGAGATCTGGCGGTCGTGTGTTCCTCCTTATTGGGAGCGGCCACTGGTGCCAATCACCCCGTTCGCACCCGACGGTCCGACCCTCTTCGGAGGTCACATCGGCGAGGCGGCGGACGATTACTTTCTGCTCGTCATCCTGAACCCGACGAGCGTTCCGGTCGCGCGGGTCGTGCCGCTGGCGGTACTCGGATTGACGAACGGGTGCTATCACGCGTTTGAATTCTGGACTCAGAGCTATCTCGGTGCACTGAGCGAGCGCATCGCCATCGATCGAATCCCAGCCGGTGGATGCGCGGTCGTCGGATTGCGACCGGTCAGAGATGAGCCGCAGGTCGTCGGTACCTCGCTTCACGTGACGCTGGGGGCTGTCGCGCTTCAGTCGGTGAGCTTCGATCGCCGCGCCTGCCGATTGCACCTCGTCGTCGGCGCGACCGGAGAGCGCCACGGCACGATCACGGTTGCCCTGCCCCGCGGATGGACGCCCGGACCGATCCGGGGGACCGGAGGGGCCTTTGGCGTGCGACTGATGGCACCAATGCTTGCCGAGATCGAATGCGAGTTCAAGGACGTCGCGGACCTCGAGCTGGAGTTCTGGCCGCAGGGCGCTCTCGCGCAGGCTGCTGCACGCGCGTGAGCCGTCGGTCTCGTCAGGCGGCTCGATAGCGGGCGAGGACCTCCGCTTTGAGCTCGGCGAACGAGCCATCCGCGATGCTCTGACGGATCCGCGCCACCAGTGTCAGGATGAAGTGGAGATTGTGAATCGTCGCGAGCCGGTACCCCAGAATCTCCTCGGCAACGAAAAGGTGCCGCAGGTAGGCACGGCTGAAGTGACGGCAGGTGTAGCAGGGACAGGCCTCGTCGATTGGTGCCATATCCTCGCGATACACCACCTTCCGGATACTAATCCGCCCATCGGCCGTGTACAGGCTCCCGTGCCTGGCCAGACGGGTCGGCGCGACGCAATCGAAGGTGTCGATCCCGCGCTCGACAGACGCGAAGAGATCTTCGGGCTCGCCGATACCCAGGAGGTGCCGTGGCTTCTCTTCAGGCAGGAGAGGGATCGTCCAGTCGAGCACGTCGTGCATATCGCTCTTCGATCGACCAAGCGATCCTCCGATCGCCAGCCCGAAGAATGGTAGAGCTCCCACGACGCGCGCACTATGTTCGCGCAGATCCTGATAAGCGCCTCCCTGGACGATGCCATAGAGCCCCTGGTTCGTCGACGTCCAGGCGTCGAGGCAGCGGGCAGCCCAGCGGTGGGTGCGCTCCATCGCATCGCGCGTGTACGCGTAGTCCGACAGCGGTGACGTGCACTCGTCGAACGCCAGAATCAGATCCGCGCTGAGCTGCTGCTGGACCGTGATCGAGATTTCGGGCGTCAGGACCTGCCGCGAGCCGTCGAGGTGAGAGGCGAACTCGACGCCGTCGTCGGTGACACGGGCAAGCGCTTTTCGTGACGGCCGAGTGGGCGCTTCGACGTCGCCGGGGAACATCTTGGCGATCTTGCCGACGCCGTGCTCCAGCGCAAGACCAAGGCTGAAGGCCTGGTAGCCTCCCGAGTCCGTCATGATCGTCCCGGGCCACGCCATGAATCGATGCAGGCCGCCGAGCCGCTGGATGAGCTCGGCCCCGGGTCGGAGGAACAGATGGTAGGTGTTTGCCAGAATGCCCTGTGCACCGATCGCACGCAGGTCGTCGGGGGTGAGCGTTTTCACCGTCGCCTGCGTCCCAACGGGAAAGAACGCCGGAGTCTCGACGACCCCGTGCGGAGTTTCGATGCGGCCGGTTCTGGCCCTCCCGTGCTGGTCAAGAACGTGGAATTTCAGTGTCATCGTCAGTAGTAGATCGTCCGCGTAAGATGATACGGCTGAGTGCTGGTCGGCAGGGTCTGGCTGAGCTCCCAGAGATACCAGTCGATCTCGAAGGCGCGCAGCGAGACTCCGCGCTCGAGCAGGGCTCGGCGCAGGAACTCGACAGCCCAGATCGTCGCGGCGCGGATCTCGACTTCGCCGCCACTGCCCGGAGGCAGCAGAACGCGATGGTCGATCGTCTGCGCTAATGCGTCGGCGTAGACCAGGATGCCGAGATGCCGCAGGATCTGCGGTACTTTGTAATCGGCGAACGCCGTCAGCTTGTCGAGGTCGGAGAGATTGCCCCAGTCCGCACCGCCGCTTGCACCGTAGAGGTCGCTACAGCAGATCTGGGCACGTTTGTAGAAGTGCACCGGATAGCTGCCATAGCTTGCAACGTCCGCAAACGAGGAAAACTCTTCCGCGAGCAGCCGGGTGAGCTGAAGGGCGTTCCGGTCCGCGCGATCGATCGCGTTGACGAACAGGCCCCCGTAGCGATCACTCAGGACCTGGCCGACCTCGCGCAGAGCAGCCGCGCGCTCGGCCAGCAGAGGAATCTGCCCTTCGCCGCGCAGGACATCTGCAACCTCCTCGTCGGACACGCGTGCCAGGTAGCCCGCGTCGACGAGGGGCACGCCCTCGTCGAGCGCGCGACGGAGCGCTGCCACCAGTGCCCAGTAGCCATCGAGCGTCTCGCCGTGGACCGTTACGCGCCAGCGCGCCTGGCCAGGATCGGGCCAGAACGAGAAGTTCAGCGTATCCACGACAAGCACGAAGTTGGCAACCCACGGCTCCGTTCCACACACGTGCCGTGTGCAGTCGTAGGCTGGCGTCGGAAGCTGCCTGGCCGCGAGGTCATCGGCGACGGCGGCGATCCGATCGTGATTGATCTCGACGTACCGTGCGTTCTCGACGACGAATCGGGTCGTCGCGAGGACCACGGAGTGCTGCTGCATGAGCGTCCCTCACCGACAGAAATATATTGCATACAGTATACCATAAGCCCGATCCTGGCGGCACGTCCCGTGCGCTGGCACCAGCTCTTCATGGTAGCGTGGTCTGACCGAAGTGGAAAGCGCCGCGTTGCGACGACCATCGCTCGCCCAATCCCGCGTGCGATGGCGGGGAACGTCCGACCAGGATTGGCGGCGTGCTCGTCTGGGCTGTCCCACGTCATCAGGTTTCTGGCGGCCGGCAGTGCACGAATGCCGCCGCGGGTCGTGTAAAATGGAACGGTATGATGATCCATCGCGTGCCGATCGAGCAGCTCCGCGACGACGTGCGCTTTCTTGGCCAGCTTCTTGGCGAAGTACTCGTGGAGCAATCCGGGCCGGATCTCTTCACGCTGGTCGAACGCGTCCGGGCAGATGCCATCGCCGCGCGCGACCGTGGGACGCCGGTTGATGCACACCTGGTCGACGAGATCGACGCCCTGCCGGAGCAGCAGATGTCCGACCTGGTGCGCTCCTTTACCCTCTATTTCCATCTCGTCAACGCGGCAGAAGAGCATCACCGTCTGCGGTCTTTGCGCCAGCGTACCCTGGCCCAGCCAACCGAGCCGCGCCCCGAATCGATTGACGCGGCAATACGGACGCTGCGCGCCCGTGGAGTGACGTCCGCCGAGATTCGCAGCTTCCTCTCGCGGCTGAGCATTCGACCCGTGCTGACGGCACATCCGAGCGAAGCGCGTCGCCGAACGATCCTTCAGCACCTGCAGCGCATCGGACGGCTGATCGCCGAGCTGGATCGCGTCGGCGCCCGCGACGGTGTCCTGGCAGGCCTGCTCGAAGAGGTGACCCTGCTCTGGCAGACTGACGAGGTGCGATCGACGCGCCCGACGCCGCTGGACGAGGTGCGGAACGGTCTCTTCTTCTTCGATCAGACGCTGTTTGACGTGGTTCCGACGATCTATCGCGATCTCGCCCAGGCGCTCAGGACGAGCTATCCGGCGGACGCGTGGACCGTGCCTCCGTTCCTTCGGTTCTCGACCTGGATCGGCGGGGACCGGGACGGGAATCCCCTGGTCACCGATGCCGTCACCCTCGAGGCGCTGGCGATGCACCGCGCGCTGGCACTGAGTCGGTATCGGGCTGACGTCGTGGCTCTTCAACGTTCGCTGAGCTCCTCGGTGCACCGTGTCGGCGTTTCGGCTGCCCTCCTGGATGCGATCGCGGGCTACGCCGAGGAGCTGGGAGAGGTCGGCAAGGCAATCCTCGAACGGAACCAGACCGAGCCGTACCGCCAGATGCTCGCGCTCATCGACGAGCGCTTGCGGCGCACCGAGGAGAATGTCGTCGGCGGCTACGCCGACGCGGCCGACTTCCTCGCCGATCTCGATTGCATTGCCGCGAGCCTGATCGAGCATCGTGGTCAGCGCATCGCCGACGGAGCGCTCCAGGATCTACGCTGGCGCGTTCGGGCGTTTGGCTTCCATCTGGCCGAGCTCGAGATTCGCGAGCACAGCGCTCGCCACGCCGAGGCGCTGGCCGAGATCTTCGCGGCAACCAATGTCTGCCCGAACTACCTCGCCCTGAGTGACGCGGAACGCACGCGGCTGCTCGCCGCCGAGATTGTCAATCCGCGCCCGCTCATTCCCGCCGAGCTGAAGTTCGAACCCGCGACCGTGCGCGTCGTCGAGCTGTTCCGAACGATTCGCGTTGCGCAACGCCGATTCGGTCATGCGGCGTGCCACCACTACATCATCAGCATGACCCACGGCGTATCCGACGTTCTTGCGGTCGTCCTCCTGGCGAAGGAAGCCGGACTGATCGACGTGCGTGAGTCTCTCCCGCCGCGGTCCAGCCTGCGGATCGTTCCGTTGTTCGAAGGGATCGACGATCTGCGGGTCGCGGCGAAGATTCTCCGCGATCTCCTAGACGTCCCCGCGTATCGGCGCGCGCTCGCTGCCGCGGGCGACGTACAGGAGATCATGCTTGGCTACTCCGACACGAATAAAGATGGCGGCTTCCTCGCCGCGAATGCTCGGCTCTACGAGGCACAGGATCCCCTGGCCCACGTCTGCTCCGAGCACGGAGTCCAGGTCGAGCTGTTTCATGGCCGTGGCGGAGCAATCGGGCGCGGCGGCGGCCCGATGGGACGCGCAATTGCAGCACTGTCGCCGCGCGCGTTGAACGCGCGGCTGAAGTTCACCGAGCAGGGAGAGGTCGTCTTCGCCCGATACGGCAACCCGGGCATCGCCCACCGTCACCTGGAGCAGATCGTCCACGCGACGCTGCTTGCCGGGCTGGAGCCACGCCGCGGGCACGTGCCCGCGAAGACGATGCATCTCTGGCACGCCACGCTGGATGACCTTGCCGAGCGGTCGCTTGTCGCCTATCGTACGCTCGTGCGACAGACGCCGGGGTTCGATCGGTACTTTCGCGAAGCAACGCCGTTCCCGGAAATCGCCGAGCACACGATTGCCTCGCGGCCGGTGAGCCGGTCGGCGGCGCAAAGCCTCGAGGACGTGCGGGCGATTCCGTGGGGCTTTAGCTGGACGCAGTGTCGGGTCAATCTTCCTGGCTGGTATGGTGTCGGAAGCGCGGTCGCGGGGTACCGTGCCGATCATCCAGGCGGCGAGGAGCTCTTGCAGGAGATGTACCGCGGCTGGCCGGTTTTTCGCAGCATGATCGACAACTGCCAGATCAGCCTGGCGACGGCAGATCTGGCCATTGCTCGGCTCTACCGTGATGCTGTGACCGACCCGGAGCTGGCAGCGCGAATCTTCGCCATGATCGCCGCCGAGTACGAGCGGTCAAAAGAGGCAGTCCTGATGATGACCAGCCAGCGCGAGCTGCTCGAGCGATCTCCCGTCTTGCTGCAGTCGATTCGGCTGCGCAATCCATACGTCGATCCCCTGCACATCGTGCAGGCAGCGCTGTTGCGAACGCTGCGTCGCGGAGGGCTCTACGGAGACCGTCGGCCGGTCAATCTGGTTCTGCAGACGATCAACGGCATTGCTGCGGGTGTCCAGACGACCGGCTGAAGGAGGCGATCGATGGTGGCGATTGCACACGCTGCGTCCGACCGGTGGACGCATCAGCGCGTTCGCTTCGACTTTACGAACCTCCTGGCCGAGTCAGTCGGCAGCGCGCATGGCGTGACACTTCGGGAGCTCCGCGCAATGGCCCCGCGCGCCGCGGACGCAGCACGGTGGCTGCAGCACCTGCGTGCGAGCGGTCAGGTCGAGTGGATGGACCTGCCGTACCAGCGCGGGGTGGTAGAGCGGGTCGTCACGTTTGCCGACAACCTCGCGACCCGTTGCGAAGCGTTCGTGGTGCTTGGCATCGGAGGATCGGCACTGGGTGCAATTGCGCTCCACACGGCTCTGAACCATCCCTTCTACAATGAGCTGGCGCCCGCGCAGCGTGGCAATCGTCCCCGAGTCTACGTGCTGGATAACGTTGATCCGGACTTCGTCGCAGGTGCTCTGGACCGCCTGGATCTCCGTCGGACCGTGTTCAACGTCGTCACGAAGTCCGGCAGCACTGCCGAGACGATGGCACAGCTCGCGATTGTTCGGGACCGGCTTCGCGCCGCGCTCGGAGCCGCCGCTGCCGACCACATCGTCGCGACGACTGACGCGGCGCGTGGTGATCTCCACGCGCTCGCGGAGCAGGAAGGGTATGCGTTGTTCGAGATCCCACCGACGGTCGGGGGCCGCTTCTCGGTTCTCTCGCCGGTGGGACTGCTGCCAGCAGCGGTGAGCGGAATCGACGTCCGCGAGCTGCTGGCCGGCGCCGCGGAAGCCGATGCCTCGTGTCGTGACGACGACCTCTGGGTGAATCCGGCCCTGCTCAACGCGACAGCTCATTATCTGCTCTATGAGCGTGGGAAGCACATCACGGTGCTGATGCCGTACAGCCAGAAGCTGCGTGGTCTGGCAGACTGGTTTCGACAGCTCTGGGCCGAAAGTCTCGGCAAGACATGCCAGGTGGACGCGAGGACCATCGAGGTCGGTCCAACTCCAGTCAGCGCACTCGGCGTCACCGATCAACACTCGCAGCTTCAGCTCTACCTGGATGGACCGCCGGACAAGGTTATCACGTTCGTCGCGGTCGATCGCTTCGACCGGGTGGTTGCGATTCCACCCACGCACCTGGGGCTGGGCAGCGTGGATTACCTCGGTGGTCACACGCTCAACGAGCTGATCAATGCCGAGCGGGTTGCCACGGCGCTGACGTTGACGCGGAGGCATCGGCCGAACTGCACATTCCTGCTTCCGGAGCTACGAGCATTCACCGTCGGTCAGCTGATATATCTACTCGAAGTTCAGACCGCGCTGATTGGGCACTTGCTCGGGGTCAACCCCTTCGATCAGCCGGCGGTCGAAGCCGGGAAAGAGGCGACCTACGCACTGCTAGGCCGACCAGGCTACACCGCCCAGGCCCAGAGACTTGCCCGACGGCTGGGCATGGGCCGAAAGATTCTCTGACGTCATCGCCGGAGGCTGACTTCTCGAGTATAATAGGTCCGAACGAATGTCCGGAACGTGAAAGGCGTACCAATGGCAGATCGTGTCGTCGGTCCCCAAGCGCGAGCTGAAGACGATGCGCTCGATCTCAGCCTCCGACCGAAGAGGCTAGATGAGTACATTGGACAGGATCGGGTCAAGGAGAATCTGAAGATCTTCATCCAGGCGGCGCGTGCTCGAAACGAGCCGCTCGAGCACCTGCTGCTGTACGGACCGCCGGGCCTCGGCAAGACAACGCTCGCGAACGTCCTTGCCAACGAGATGGACGCGCAGATCAAGATCACATCAGGACCGGCGATCACAATTCCTGGAGATCTCGCCTCGATCCTCACGACGCTGCAGCACGGCGATATCCTCTTTATCGACGAGATCCACCGTCTGAGCCGGACCGTCGAGGAAGCGCTCTATCCGACGATGGAAGACTTCGCCTGGGATATGGTTCTCGGAAAGGGGATGGGCGCGAAAAGCATCCGCCTGCGGCTCCCACGCTTCACGATCATCGGTGCGACGACACGCTATGCGTTGCTGAGCTCGCCGCTCCGGGATCGGTTTGGCGCGACCTATCGTCTGGACTTCTACGATCTCGCCGCCATTGAGCAGATCGTGCGCCGAGCCGCGCGCATCCTGGGGGTCGAGATCGACGAAGCGGGCGCGAAGGTGATCGCGTCACGCGCACGGGGTACGCCGCGGATTGCCAATCGTCTCCTCAAGCGCGTGCGTGATTACGCCGAGGTACGCGCGTCGGGGCGCGTAACCGGCGCGGTCGCCGAAGAAGCGCTCGCGATGCTCGACGTCGATCACCTGGGGCTGGATGAGATCGATCGAAAGGTCTTGCGAACGATCGTCGAGAAGTTCGGCGGAGGACCGGTAGGGCTGGAAACGATCGCTGCGGCGATCAGCGAGGAGGCCGACACGATCATGGATGTCTACGAGCCGTTCCTGCTCCAGCTCGGCTTCATCGATCGGACACCGCGCGGGCGGGTCGCGACGCCGCTCGCGTACCAGCACCTGGGCATTCCCTATCCCGATGAGCCAGCGGCGCGGCAGCCGTCACTGTTCTAATCCTGACCTTGATGGGCAGGCACCCGCAGCGAGATTTGCTCGTCTGCGGCGCGGCGCCCGAACATGACGAGAGACGGAATCGACGTGGAAGACCTTGGCCGAATGCTGATCGTGCTCGGTGCACTCGTCGTTCTTATCGGTCTGGTATTCCTCCTGGCCGGGCGCATCCCATTCCTCGGGCACCTGCCTGGCGACATCCGAATTCAGACGGATGGCCTATCGTGCTTTATTCCCCTTGCCACCTCGATCTTGCTGAGCATTCTGCTGTCGCTCCTTCTGACGCTCGTCCTGAATCTACTGCAGCGACGCTAAAAAACGGCTCAGGCGGGAATGGCCACGGAGAGCCCGCGGCTGACGGGCTGAGGGCGCGCCGTGAGTGCGGGCGCTATCCGACCCGGAAGGTCGCGATCCAGACGCCCAGCGCGATGAAGAGGACCATGAACGGGTTCTCGATCAGGCCTACTACCGCGTTCAGAAGCATCGGAGCGAGCGTCCCTGATCCGACCAGGTCGATTGGCCCGTGGACGAGGAAATCCCCCAGGACCAGCGCGAAGTAGCCAATCACGACGCCGATACCGGCGATGGCCCGCAAAATAACGTGACGCTTGCGGTTCGTCACCAGGCTCACGACCTCGCCCACCGCGAAGCCCAGAGCAAGCGGGAAGAGCATCAGGAAAAGCGGAACGACGCGGAGGGCAATACTGCCGAGGGCGCCGAGCGCGATCGCCGAGATCAGCATCGCGACTGTCGCGGTCACGGCGTTGAATGTCGTGACGTGGAACGTGGGAAGAGGCCGCGCCCGCGCGCAAGCGCGGCACTTTGCGCCGACGGGAGTCATGACCAGACAGCGCGGACAAATCGGCGTCCGGCACTGGGCGCAGCGAAGGTAGGTCTCTGTCTCCGGGTGGGTCGCGCATCGAAGCGCGGCGCCGGGCCCGGCGTTAGGAGTACTCACGGAGGTTGGCAGCGACGATGGGCAACGGCTCGCGCGCCCAGTGAACGAAGTTCTGGTAGATGCGAAGACCCAACGCGCTGCTCTTTTCCGGGTGGAACTGCGTTGCGACGACGTTCTGCAAACCGATGACGCTGGCGAAACGTCCACCGTAATCGGTGGTTCCAATCGTTACCGATGGATCGTCCGGCACCACGACATACGAATGGACGAAATAGAAGTTCGCGCCATCCGGAATGCCATCGAAGATGCGGTGAGGAACAAGCTGGTGCACCTGGTTCCAGCCCATGTGGGGAACCTTCAGATCAGCAGGCAGGCGGCGAACCTGCCCAGGGACGATGCCCAGACACTCGACTCCGCCTCCTTCGTCGCTGGAGGACATCAGTACTTGCAGTCCCAGGCAGACGCCGAGAAAAGGACGCCCGGAGGCGACGGCATCGCGCACGGCTCCGATCAGATCACGCTCGGCAAGCCCACGCATCGCGGCCGCTGCCGCTCCTACGCCTGGCAGCACGACCCCGTCGGCTCGCGCGACGTCCTCGGCACGGTCGGTGACGATCGCGACAGCTCCGGATGCTTCGAGCGCCCGGGCAACACTTCGTAGATTACCCGCTCCGTAGTCGACCACGGCAATCCGTGGCCGGGTCTCGCGCGTTAGCATCGGATCACCATGTGTCTCGAAACGCCTCCCGTCGGCTCAGCCTGTACCTCAGTAGTCTATCACAGCGGAGCCGCTCCTGGCACCTTCGGCTCGGCTCGACTCCCCGCGATGGTATACTTTCGGCGACAGCAGTGGTCAGAGCATTCGGAGACGACATGAAGGCTCAGATTCCAAACAGTATCGCCCTGCGCCTGATCGTGCCCGGCGTCGTCGGACTGATCACGACGGAATATCGCGGGCGCACGAATGTCACGACGGTGAGCTGGATGATGCCGGCTGGGCGCGAGCCGCCGCTGGTCGCGCTGGCAGTCCATCCGTCGACCCTTTGCCACGATCTGATCAAACGGAGCGGCGAGTTCGTCGTCAACATCCCGACCATCGACGTACTGAATCAGGTCATGACCTGTGGCCGCCTGTCAGGGAACGACGTCGATAAGTTCGCTCGGACTGGCCTTGCACTCGCCGAACCCAAGGTCGTACGTCCCCCCTTGATCGAGCAGTGCATCGCCCACCTGGAGTGTGCCCTGGTGAACGCGTTCCAGCCCGGCGATCACACGATTTTTCTTGGCGAGGTCGCATACGCCCAGGCCGAGGAAGGGGCGTTCGAGGAGACGTGGCTTCTTGAGGATAAGACGACCAAGCCTCTCCATCACCTCGGGAGCAACTGGTTTGGGGTCCTCGAGGAGCGCATCGAGGCGTCGTAGGGGAGGGTACCGGCCGGGATCGGTGGCCAGACCCGTAAGACCCGGGTAACGGCCTAACGGGTGGTGGCGGTGGTAGTGGTTTCGACCATCGGGGACGCATCCGGGACTGGGCCCGTCGAAAGCCGCGCCCTCACGGAAGATCAGCTCGCCGCCCGCGGGGTAAGACGTCGCTCCCGACCTGGAGGCCGTGTCAGCCCTTGCTCGCGCGGAGAAGACGGGCGATGCTCTCCAGGAGAGAGATGACGAACGTGACCGGCGCGAGCAAAATGCTGATCAACGACGATCTTCCAGTCTCCTGGTTCGAGCTTGCACTGGTCGAAGACGTAGGGGTCGCGGCTGCGCCTGCGCTTTGAAGGCTTGCTTCCCATCGACGCTGGAATTCGAGCGTCGACATGCCGATCGACTGCTGGAATGCCTCGTCCGAGGTCTCCCCTCGACGGAACGCCGCGATGAGGGCCGCGAGCCGTTGGGTTCCGTACTGCTTCTCGAAGTAGCTGACCAGACTCGCGCTCTCGGCGTAGGCCAGGGCGGCCTGGTCGCTGTCTTCGGGAAAGTTTCCGCTGATCGATTGGATGGACAGGAGACGGTGTGACGCGGCTGCACTCGCCAGGGCCTGCTGGAACGTCGGATCCAGGGATCCCTCCGCCACCATCGCCACGCCTTCGTCAAGCCACGTCGGGAGGGGGCCGAACGGATCCTCCGAGGTGCTGTCGATCGCGATGTGCGTCATCTCGTGGGCAATGCTTCGCTGATCGTCGGTGAGTAGATCAGGCGGCGCCAGGAGGACGGTGAGTCGATACAGCGGATAGGTCTGCCCGCCGACCCATTGATCACTTCCCGCGACCAGCGCCGAGCGGAAATCCTGCTCGGTCGCGTAGAGATAGATGTCCACCGGTTTCAGTGACGTGGCACCCATTGTCGAGCTTGCCGTGGCCAGCGCCTGGGCGGCGGTCGAAAGCAGCGTGCTGGCGTACTGGTCGTCGCCCGCGTACCAGTGCAGTGTCACCGCTCCGAGCGTTCGCTCGTGCCAGAAGAATCGCGGATCAGTAATGCGCAGGTCTGCCCAGTTCGTCGTCAGCTGGGCACCGCTCTGATCCTCGATCTGCCACCGATAGTGCATCGTGACGCCAGGCGGATAATATTCGCGCGAGAGATCGATCTGATAGCTTGTATCGATCCGGAACGCGGCCGCCGCCGGGACCCTGGCGATCGACGTGACCGGGTCATCGCCGACGCGGTAGGCAATTCGGACCGACGAGATTTGAGCCGAGCTCTTCGCCTGAAGGCTGAAGACGATTCGATTCGGAAACTCGCTACGGCCGGAGCTGGCCAGGACCTCGATCGCGCCGGCCGTCGTGCTCGCGCCAGGCGCCCGTGGCCGAGCTGCCGCCGCGGGTGCATCTCGACCGACGGCCGCCGCTGGCGCCGCCGTGAAAGCCAATCCGACCAGTGCGCCGAGCACGAGAATGGCCAGAACGATCCGCCGCATGCTTACGCTGCCTCGCCCACCTTCCACTTCAGGTAGGATTCGATGAAGGGATCGAGCTCCCCGTCGAGCACGGCCGACGAGTTACTCGTCTCGCAATCGGTCCGATGATCCTTCACCAGATTATAGGGATGCAGCACGTAGGAACGAATCTGATTGCCCCACCCGGCCTCGACGTGCTGGCCCTTGAGCGCGGCGCGTTCCGCCTCGCGCTTCTGCTCCTCGAGCTCGGCCAGCCGCGCGACGAGAATCGTCATGGCAGTCTCTTTGTTCTGGAGCTGCGACCGCTCGTTCTGGCAGGTCACCACGATTCCAGTCGGCAGGTGAGTGATCCGGACGGCCGTACTTGTCTTCTGAACGTTCTGACCTCCTGCACCGGATGACCGGAACACGTCGATCTTCAGATCGTCTGGCTTGATCTCGATCTTGGCAGCTTCCTCCGGTTCCGGCATCACTTCGACCAGTGCAAAGGACGTGTGGCGACGATGCGCGGCGTCGAACGGCGAGAGGCGAACCAGTCGGTGCACGCCCTTCTCGGCCTTGAGGTATCCGTACGCGTACGGGCCACGAACCTCGACGGTGACACTCTTGATCCCAGCTTCCTCGCCGGGGGTCTCGTCCAGGATCTCGCAGGTGTACCCGTGTCGTTCGGCCCAGCGGAGGTACATGCGCAGCAGCATTTGCGCCCAGTCCTGCGCCTCGGTGCCACCAGCGCCAGCGTGGATTGCAAGGATTGCCGGGCGCCGATCGTGTGGGCCACTGAGCATCAGCTGGAACTCGAGCTCGCCCACTCGCCGCGCCAGATGCTGCGCAGAGTGCTCGATCTGGCCCGCGAGCGTCGTATCGCCTTCGAGCATGGCCAGCTCGAGCAGACCCAGGTCGTCGTCGACCTGACGCTGTAATCCCCGCCACTGGTCGACCATCTCCCGCAGGTCGGTCATCTCGCGCATAATCGCTTGAGCACGCTCGGGGTTATCCCAGAAACCGGGCTCGGCCGCGGCGCGCTCGAGATCCGCTAACTTCTTTTCTTTGCCTTCCAGGTCAAAGACGCACCTGGAATGTCGCTACGCGCGTCTTTAGCTCTTCCAATCTGTTCTTCAGCTCTTCCATTGTCGTCCCTCCAGGGGTCTTGCTTCATTGATTCAGGTGAGGCCGCCGCGGCTCACGCCGTCGTCCCTCCAGGCCAGCCAGTCCGAGACAATCTGCTCGTCGTGCTCGAAGGCGAGCGGTGGTAATGCGCCTGTCGGAAAGAGCCCTGTCTCTTCGACTTCATCGCAGTCGGTTGGAGTGCCACCGATCACCTCGCCGCTATACACGACGAGGACGACCGGGCGCCCAGGGCTCGAATAGACGCCGACCAGGCCGCTGATGCGGACATCATAGCCGGTTTCTTCCTTGACCTCGCGCACCGCCGCGGTTGTCGGGGTCTCACCCAGGTCTACGTACCCGGACGGGAAGCTCCAGCGCCCTTTGCCCGGGTCGATTGCTCGACGATTGAGCAACAGCTTCCCGTCCTGCGCGACCAGCACACCCACGGCTACCTTCGGACCGGCATAGTGGACGAATCCGCAGGCCGGACACGTCGGTCGCTCCTGACCGTGGAGGTGGCGCGTGACGAGAGGGGTTGCACAATAGGGGCAAAACTTCATCCACTCAGACCGCACGCCGAGCAACCTTGCGAGGTCTTCACTTGATGATACGGGGCCGCGGGCTCGCGTGTCAAGCTGACCGGAGCGTGCGCGCGTGGCCAGGAGCAGCAGAGACGGGATACCGCCCGGCGCAGCGTACTTCCGTTGTAACCTGCGCGCGTATTAACATCGTGGAGTGACCGAGCGCCGAATCGGTGTGTTGGAGGTCGCGGCAGAGCGGATGAAACCTCCTCGTGGCGTGCCGTTTGAGCAGGATCCGGAGCGAGCGAGCAGTACCGGAGATCCAGCCTTCCAGGCCGTTCTAGCGGAGACCTTCGAAAAGTACGCTGCCGCGATCTACCGTTTTGCTTTTCGGCGTCTCGGCAACCGAGAGAGCGCTCAGGACGTGACTGCGCAGGTGTTTCTGAAAGCGGCTCGCGCGCTGGATCCGTCGTTTAGTGAGGAGGCTCGTCGTGCCTGGCTCTTTCGCGTTGCCCGCACGGCAATCGTCGATCACTGGCGGAGCTACGGCGAGCTCCCGGCGGTCCCGCTGGAGTGGTACGCCGAAGAGCCATTGCGCGCTATGGAGTCCGATTCCAAAGCCATGGCGCGCGTCGAGCGAATTCTCGCGCGCTTGAACCCGATGCAACGGCGAGTACTCGAGCTGCGCTTCTTGGAGGGGAGATCCCTGATTGAAACGGCGCAGGAACTCGGTACGACAGAAGGCAACGTCAAGGTGCTGCAGCATCGAGCCCTGCGTCGGGCGGCAGAACTGGACGCCGGAGAGGAATGATGTCTGATTGGCCGGATCGTCTGAATCGCTTCGTGGAAGCACTGAGGATGGGTCGGCGTCCGGAGCCAGGTCTCGCGCGCACCAAAGAGGAGCTCGACGAGCTCCTCTTGGCCGCTCGCCTGGCCGGTGTGCGGCCCGGCTATAGCGAGCCGGATCCGGACTTTCTGGAGCAATTGCGGCGGCAGCTTGGCTCGGCAACTCGGCCAGCCGAGCGCCGGCTGAACCGCGGACGTCTTCTGCGGGTGGCTGGAATCCTGGTTACGGGTCTTGTCAGCGGGGTCGGGCTTGACCGCATTGCACAGCGCTTTCAGCGCGCTGCCTCGCCTCCTGGCCCCAGCGCGCTGACGCTGTCCGGAGGCCGCTGGTATCCCGTGGCCGAGTTCGCGGACCTGCCGCTGGGCGTCGCTCGACCCGTCGAGGCTGGAGCCGTGCCAGCGTTCGTGATCCGTGAACGCGACTCGGTGCGGGCACTGTCACGGGTCTGTACCCACATGGGGTGTCTCCTGAACTTCGACCCGGGTGAGAGCGAGATCCAGTGCCCGTGCCACGGCGCGGTATTCGATCTGAACGGCAAGCCAGACCCGGAGTACGATCGGCTCGCCCTTCCACCCCTCCCCTCGCTCGACGTGCGCGTCGTCAACGGCACAGTATTTGTGCTTGGCGCCTAGCACGGCCAGGCCCGGCATGCAGCGTCACGCTGGCGGTCGAGCAGACTGCCACGGGCGCCAGCGAGCTCTCCTCCTGCGACGAAGACTAACAGTAACTTAACAGTGTCTTAGCATAGATACGTCGCGGCTCGAGTACGATAATGTTGTCCCTTCTCACGGGACAGTGGACCTGACACTCATATCCTGTAATCGTATTCGAGGTGATGGGAATGGTAGTGATTCCAGTGCGCCTGAAGGTCCTCGCGGCGACCGGCATCCTGGCAGGTGGTCTCGGGGCCGCTGTCATCAACGGCGCATTTGCCGCGCCGTCACATGACGTTGCTTCTGCACCGGTCGCGGCCCCGACGGTGACTGCGACGCCGGTAGCCTCTCGTCCGTCCAAGCCCGGTCCCTGGGCAGCGCATTTCGCGTTCGGTCGAGGGTTCATCTCGCCGGTCGCGGGCTTCCTTGGTATCAGTACGACCGAGCTCCAGAACGATCTCCGGAATGGTCAGACGCTCGCCCAGATCGCGCAGGCGCACGGTAAGAGCGCCAATGATCTCAAGACCTTCCTGACGAATCAGCTCAAGACGCGTCTCGATCAGGCCGTCGCGAATGGTCGGATCACAAGTCAGCAGGAGACGGATCTGCTCAACCGCGAAAGCAGCCGACTCGATCAGCTCATCAACACCAACTTCCAGCAGGTGGCCGCGAATCGAGGCGCATTCGCTCCGGGTTTCCATTTCGGCGGGATGTTCCTGCCAACCATCGCTCAGACGCTCGGGATGAAGGAGACTGATCTAAGGTCCGAGCTGCAGAGCGGAAAGACGCTTGCCCAGATTGCCCAGGAGCATGGCAAGACGGCCGCGGATCTCGAGACTGCGATCCTGAACTCTCTCAAGCCCCGTCTTGATCAGCTTATGAACACGAACTTCCAGCAGGTGGCTGCCCAGGCACGGGCCCGCCACCAGAACCGCGGAAGCGCGACCCCGACTCCAACCGCGACTCCGGCGAAGCAGTAGACCGTCGCGCAGCGGATCGGTCATGCCGTCGCGCCGCCTGGATCGGATCTGCCTCGGCGTGACCGATGATCAGACGGGCGCGCGGCTCGGCACAGATCGGGGGAGCAACCCGCGGCGGCGTGGCCAGGCTTTAACCGATTTCGAAGGGTCCGGCAGCACGTTCGAGCGCTAGGATCAGAGCGGGCTCCTGCGAGCCCGCTCTTTCCGTGTCTGGCGCTTCGCGAGTCGGTCTGTCCTGGAGCGGTGATGAGTGTCGTCCTGGCAAGCGTCTGTTGCTCCATCAGCGATCTGGAGCGTCTTCGGGAGATGCACCGGACTCTCGCTGATGTCTACCAGGGAATGACGGTCATTTTGCCCTCTGACCTGGACGGACGAGAGATTCGCATCATCCAGAATCTTCCACGCGTTCGGACGGCTTTCCATCGCGACCACATACGCGATGGCTACCTCGCGGTCGCGACGTCGCTGGATGTCCCGGCAACCCACATTCACTCCTGCGACCTTGGTCACCTGCTGCGCTGGGCGGCGTCAAGACCGGCCGAGTGGAGAGACGTCGTGAGCGCGATCCAGGGGACCGACTGCCTGATCATCGGGCGATCCGAAAACTCCTCGCGTGCGGGCGAGCCAGCCGCTTTGGAGACCGAGCGCGTGGTGAACGTCGTCTTCTCTCGACTCCTGGGGCATTCAGTAGATCTCTGCAGCGGAAACCGGGGCCTGAGCCGCCTCGCGGCGCGATACGTGCTCGCCCACAGCAGGCCGTGGGCGTGCGAGGATGCTGCCTGGCCAATTCTCCTGTATCGCGCCGGCTTCACGATTCACCACATTTTCTGTGATCGGCTCGACCCCGACACACCGTCACCGCTGCGGCACGTTACCCGGAGTGGATCGTCTACCGATCGTGCCTCGGCGTGGGATCACGAGTCGCAACACTGGGTGAGAAAGGTTCGTGAGGCCCTTGACATCGTCCAGGATGGCCTCCTCGCCCTGCAGCAGCCGCTCCCCACCGGCTTGGACGAAAGTCGACCCAGTCTGGCGCAGCGGCGCATCCGCCGGGAGGCAGCCTTGCCCGCGTCCCTGACCCCTGCCTCGGACCGGGGGCGATGAACCGGTCGACTGGCTAGCTCCTCTTACGTTTCTCTGACGACACCCTAGCGCACCTCAAACACGCGTAGCCTATGCTGAATGCCGCTGTTGTCGATGTCACCGAACCTGTCGAGCGGAGGCGTCGACGGGTGGAGAGGTGTGGCCGGGTAGCACGCGAGTCGTGATCGATCGTTGCCCCGTTCGCGACCGGAGACCGCCGCCACGGTCCCCGTGAAATCCTCTCGCGCGCAGGCGGACCTGGTGCGACGAGCTCGTGACTGATCCGTGGCCCGTCCTCTACCCGACGACGCGGAGACACTGGATTCCCACGTAGGAGCAAGGACATGGCAGACTGGAACCTGAAAAAGGTGATCGTAGTCGACGGAGATGGCGAGTTTGACGAGGATCTCTCGAGGAGGCTGCGCGAGCGCGGTTATGAGCCAATGGTGATTCGCCGTGGGGCTCAAGCAGTGAAGGCCGTAAAAGATAACAAGCCAGGTGCCGTGGTGCTCGAGCTCTCGTTACCGGATCGCGACGGGCGCCAGGTACTGAAAGAAATCAAGGACGATTGGGACGCGAAGAAGGTGCCGGTGATCGTGGCGAGCGGCTACGTATCTCGCCTGGACGCGCGTGGCCGAGAGCAGGTCGAAGCGGTTCTGAGTAAGCCGGTCGATTGGGATCTGTTGCTCAACCGCATCCAGATGGCGTGCGAGAAAAAGCGCGACTAGGCGGACATCCGATTCGCCAACTCTGTAACCTCCAGGACGTCTGCTCTCGCCAGTGTCCCGCTGTGGTCGGGTACCGCGAGAGCTTTTTGCGCTTTGCTCCTCGCCTGACCGCCGGCGTATAATCTGGATAAGCCTGGTTGGCGCGATGGCCGAGGGTCGCGCCTGACATGCCTCTTCTCTCGGCGTAGGAGGTGATGCGCCGCGTAAAGCTCGCGAGACCAGCCATCGAGCTTCCGACCCCCTGGCTTCCACAACATACTACCGGTTCGGGAGGCGCTGATGCCTAGCCGAGTCGCCATCGTGGGCGCTGGCTATTCCGACTTCCGCTCGACGACCCCCGGGATCTCCTACAAAGAGATGATGTTCGAGGCCGCGACCCGGGCATACGTCGACGCGGGCATCTCTCCTCGTCGTGACGTCCAAACATTCGTAACCGCGACCGAAGACTACTGGGAAGGCACGAGTATCTTCGACGAATACGTGCCCGATCAGCTCGGAGCCGTTCTCAAACCAACTCATACCATCCCCGGCGATGGGATTCAGGCTCTGCTCGCCGCGGCGATGCAGATCGAAGCGGGACTCTTCGACATCGCCGTGGTCGAGGCACACTCGAAGGCCTCGAACGTTCGATATCCAGAGCGCATCGTCGCCTTCGGGATGGATCCAATCTGGACGCGCCCGTTGAATCTGCACCCCGACTTTGTCGCGGGGCTCGAGATGCGCCGGTTTCTTGCCGATTCCGGGAACACGGTCGAGCACTGCGCGCGCGTCGTGGTGAAGAACCGCCGAAACGCCCTGCGCAACCCGCTCGCCGCGTATCCCGCGATGCTATCGCCCGAGGATGTCCTGCGCGCACCGCGCCACGCGGAGCCTCTTGGCACGCTGGATCGTGCCCAGTATGCCGATGGATGTGTCGTGCTCGTCCTCGCATCAGCCGCCCGGGCGGGGAGCCTGCGCAAGCGGCCAGTATGGCTGCGTGGCGGGGCGTGGATCACGGAGACCTCGGCGCTGGAGACACGTGACTGGGCGCGAGCCACCTACGCCAAGCTGTGTGCGGATCGGGTCTACGCGGAGGCCGGCATCACTCAGCCCGAGCGCCAGATCGACGTTGCCGAGATCGACGATACCTTCTCGTACAAGGAGCTGCAGCACATCGAGGCGCTGCGCCTCTGTCGACCGGGCGAATCGGGTAACTCGCTCACCTCCGGGGTTTTTGATCTGGGCGGCGAGCTGCCGGTGAACCCATCCGGGGGTAGTCTCGGTCAGGGAAACATGCTCGAGGCGTCCGGGCTGCGGCGGGTGCTGGAGATCGTCTGGCAGCTTCGCGGCGAAGCAGGCGCGCACCAGGTGCCGGGAGCCCGCCTGGGACTTGCCATGAGCTGGCGCGGAATACCCACTACCACCGCTGCAGCGGTCGTCCTGGAAGGAGGAGACTAGACCATGCGTCGCGTCGCGGTCGTCGGCGCCGGTATGACCAAGTTCATGCGGCGGGCGCTGGAGACACCCCAGGAGCTCGCGTTCGAGGCGAGCCGGATGGCACTGGATAGCTGCGAGCTGCGATTATCGGACGTGGACGTCGTCTGCATCGGGACGGCACCGGATGCGTTTGATGGCGTCCACATGAAGGGCGAATACCTCGCCCACGGGGCGGGCGGGTGGCATCGGCCGGTGATGCGTGCCTACGTCGGCGGAGGAACGGGCGTCTTCAGTCCGATCCAGGGATGGTACCAGGTGGCTTCGGGTCGTGCTGACGTCGCACTCGTCGTCTGCGAGGAAAAGATGTCCTCGGCACGACCGCACCCACAGGGCGCCTTCCTGACCATCTTCGACAATATCACCGAGCGTCCGCTCGAGCCGAATCTGGTCTGGATCTTCGCGCTGGAGATGCGCCGCTACATGGAGACCTACCAGATTCCGAAAGAGCAGATCGCGCTGGTCGCGGTGAAGAACAAGCGGAACGCGCTCGACCATCCCTGCGCGCAGCTCGCATCCGAGATCACGGTCGAGGACGTCCTGAACTCGGAGGTGCTCGCCTGGCCAGTCCAGAGACTGGACATAAGTCCAACCAGCGACGGTGCGGTCGCGGTCATCCTGGCGAGCGAAGATAAAGCAACCCGCATTACCGATCGGCCGGTGTGGATCGAGGGCGTCGGCTGGAACCTGGATACCGCCTACTGGACGGATCGCGATCTGGCGTACCCGCTCTACGTCGAACGGGCGGCGCGCATGGCGTACGAGATGGCCGGCATCCGTGATCCTCGCCACGAGATCAACATCGTCGAGGCGTACGATCCATTCGACTACAAGGAGCTGCACCACCTCGAAGGTCTCATGCTCTGCGGACGCGGCGAAGCGCCCCGACTGACCGCGGATGGCATCACGCGCCGCGACGGCGACCTGCCAGTCTGTCCGAGCGGCGGCTTGCTCGGCGTCGGAAACCCGATCGCGGCGGCGGGCCTGATGAAGATTGCCGAGATCTTCTGGCAGCTTCGAGGTGAAGCCGGCAAGCGTCAGGTTCCGGGAAAGCCGCGGCGTGGTCTCGCTCAGGGATGGGGCGATCTGATGCAGGTCGGCACCGTCGTCGTGATGGGCGTCTGAGGTGAGGAGAGATCGATGAGTGTGCGAATTCAAGATTACCCGGGAACGGCTCTGCGCGAGGATGATATCCGCGCGGGTCGCGTGCTCACGGTCGCGGGGGCTGCACGCGCGGAGTACGCGTGGGACGTCGGCGTCGCGATTGGCCGGTATCTGGAGGAGCTACGCAACGGACGACTGGTTGGAGTGCGCTGCCACCACTGCGGCCGCGTTCTCTTTCCGCCGCGCGCCTTTTGCGAGCAATGCTTCCGCCCGACGACGGAATGGGTCGAGCTGAAGGATACCGGTGTGATCCAGACGTTCGCGATCTGCCACATTGCCTGGGATGCTCGACGAATCGACGAGCCCAAGATTCCGGCGGTGATCGCGATCGACGGTGCGAGCCGCGCTATGGGGCTGCTCCACCTGATTGGCGGGGTGGATCCGGATCGGGTCGCGGTCGGTCAGCGGGTGCGCGCGGTCTGGCGTCCGGCAAGCGAGCGGCAGGGCGCGATCACCGATATTCGTTATTTCACTCCGGTGGAGGTGTGACGATGGCGCTGACCGAACGTATCGCCAGCGGCGACGACCTGCGGACGTGGCAGGGCAGCTTTCCACTCGAGCACCTCTACACTGTCGGCGTAGCCGGGGAACGCGTACTGCGCGAGCTGAAGGACAACGGCCGACTGCTGGGGACGCGCTGCCCGACGTGTCAGGTTACCTACGCACCGGCTCGGCTGTACTGCGAGCGCTGCCTGGCACGATTGACCGAGTGGGTTCCGATTGCCTTGGAAGGGACGCTGGCGAGCTATACCGTTGTCCACCAGGACATCGACGGCAATCCTCTGGACCCACCGGTCGTGGTGGGCCTGATCGCGCTCGCCGACGCGACTGGCCACTTTGTGCATCGTCTCGGCGAGGTTGACGGCCGACCGCCTCAGCTTGGGATGGCCGTCGAGGCAGTACTCAAGCCGGCTCCGGAGCGGACTGGCTCGATCGAGGATATCCGGTACTTTCGTCCCAAGGGGTGATGGGGCCTCGCGACACCGCACCGGCGTGAGCACGGGGCCCCGCGTCATGACTTGCCACCTCCGCCCTGCGCGATCGGCTCGGGTCCGATCAGACCCCATCTCGATTCGCTGACCGCCGACACGGCAGCGAGGCTCGACGGGGCGTCGATCCTGAGCCTGGATTTTCCCGCGGTATGGCTGGGATGACGGCGTTGGGGAGGCGTTCCTCGACCTGGCGGCGCGCTCGCAGGAGAGCGCCGGGCTGGATGGTCTTCGCGGGCGCCGCGCGTTGGTCGTAGAAGAACCTTTCAGCCGCCGTGGGATCGCGCTTCTGCACGGGGCTCGGGAGCGAACGCGATGGATCCCGGTCAACCGGAAGAGCCGCTGCTCCGCCCGGGGACAGCCCGAGCAACGTTGTGACAAGGGCGAGAACCACCAATGCCAGGATCTTCAGTGTCGACTTCACCGGTCACTCCTTTACCGTGTTTGACGAGAACTTCGCCGCGGAATTAGGCTCCAGGAGCGGAGACGTCGAGACCCATCGATACTGACCCACCGGATTGCAGGGTTTTGTCTGCCCAGGCTGCTACTGGCTGGTTGTCGAGTAGCTGCGGTCCAGCGCAGCCACCGTTGCACAACCGCCGAATATCAGGGTCGCTCCACGGCACAAAGACCAGGTAACAATCCGGTGGAAGCGTGAAGGTTGCTACTCCCTGGCTGTTCGTGGATTGCTCGGCAACCACCTTGTTCGGATCGTTCGCCGTGACGACGCAGACCGCAGCACCGGCTATGGGCTGCCTGCGAGGGCACCGGGGTAGGCGATGGTGTCGGGGTCCCAGCTGGCTGCTCAACCGTTCCCGGCGTCCGGACCAGTTCCACCTTCACCTCCAGACGTGCCGGTGCGCCTGCGACCGCATTCGACGCGGATGCGCCTGTCGCGGTTGCCGCCGGCGGCGATCCGGTCCGGGTTTGCGCGGCGACCCGAGGCGACGCGAAGGGTATTGCCCGCGTCCGCGAGCCGGTCGAGCCCTGAGCAACCGGACTCGCGCAAGCGGCGATCAGCAGCAGCGCGACGAGCGCTAGCAGTCTCATCCAAGGCCCCTTTCTTCGAGCCCGGCACTGCCGGGCTTCCCGCGGTCAGGGAGTCCCCGCTACCATGACGATTGGCAGCCCCGCGAGATTCCGCGTCGTGGTTACGGTGAGCCCACCACACGAATGATCTCGAGAGCACCGGCCAGGATGGCTACGCCGGCAGCCGTCCAATTCCCTCTCCTGGTAGGAGAGGGTGCGGGCCGGAGGTCCCGCGCGGCGCGGTAGATTCACGCCCTCACCCCGTCCAGCTCTCAGAAGGAGAGGAAGACAGCTGTCTCCCCGGCAGCTCAACCTGTCTGCGCGATGCTGGAGTGCTGTGCCATCTGGACACGCGAAGATTGCTGGAAGCCAGGAGGCAGAGCGAGGCATCATTGCTTCTGCGCTGCGCCAACTTTCCTCCGCTCGGCTTGCCTGGGCGCGTCGAGCATGGTAAACTCGGACGCGTGCTTCTACTGCTTCTCTCGGAATTGATTGATTGACCTCCGACGAGTTTTGCTCCCTCCTGAGCGCGCTGATTC